>NZ_JBDPLV010000033.1:0-120477 GCF_039871605.1 Acrocarpospora sp. B8E8
CACCGCGCACCGCGCACCGCGCACCGCGCACCGCGCACCGCGCACCGCGCACCGCGCACCGCGCACCGCGCACCGCGCACCGCGCACCGCGCACCGCGCACCGCGCACCGCGCACCGCGCACCGCGCTGCGGGCTGCCTCGCCTGACGGCGGGCCATCCCCTCCCCGGGACGGCATTTATCCCCGCCCTGAAGGGTGGGCCTTCTGCGGCTTCTCGGTAAAGTGTCGAACGAAACGCCCGTCTCCAACTCTCAGGGGAGACGGGCGTTTCTTATGATGCCCGGCCGGGCGTCTATGGGTGGGTGTCCCGGCCGGGCACCGAGGGATGGTCGTTAGTTGAACAGGACGCGGAGGCTGAAGCTGGCTTCGGCGCCCGAGTAGTTGGCGCTCAGGCCGACCGCGCGCAGGGCCTCCAGGTTGGCGCGCTCCTCGCCCTGGAGCGAGTTCAGGTAGAGCTTCTCGATCTTGTCCAGGTCGGCGTAGAGGGCGAAGTTGGCGTCGGCCGCGTTCGGGATCGCGAGCTGGAAGGTCTCGCTGTCCTTGAGCGAGCCGGTTTCGGCGAGCTTGGCCGCGTACTCCTCGGTGGTGGCGACGACGAGCTTGTCGTCACCGGCCTTCTTGATCAGCTCGAGCGTGGTGCCGGTGTTGGCGAGCGCGAGCTCCACCTTCTCCAGCACCTGCTGGGCCTTCGCCGGGTCGGTGGACAGGACCGTGCCGACGTTGGGCAGGTTGCCGTCCAGGCCGTTCTCGTCCAGCGCGAGGGTGATGCTCTTGCCGAGGACCACGGCGAGGTCGTCCGGCAGGGTCAGGCCGAACTGCTGCTGGGCCTGGTCCACGAACTGGTTGAACGAGGCGCCCTCGGGGCCGGCGGCGCCCGCCGTCTTCAGGATCTCGCTCCACTGCTGGCTGAGCACGTCGCCCAGACCGGAGATCGAGAACGCGGCGGCGGTGCTGTCCGGCAGCTCGCCGATCCTGGTGGGTTCCAGGTCGCCGGTGATGGTGGTGTCCACGCCGCGGGTGATGCCCGCGATCTCGGCGTAGTCGCCGTCGAAGCGAAGAGCGCCGGCGAACCGGCCGTCCTTGACCTTGTCGACCAGGGCCTGGTCCACGCTGCCGCTGAGCCCCGAGTCCAGGAGGCTCTTGGCGCTGGCCCAGAAGGACATCACGCCGGGCTCGCCCAGTGCCTCCATGTCTCCGGCGAAGTCGGCGTTCTCGGCCAGCGTGGGGGCGGCGGCGTACTTGTCGGCCTCGCCCTGGGTCTCGGCGAGGATCACGTAGCCGTCGCGGAACACGTAGCCGGCCTTCTCCCCCTCCGCGGCGTTCATCTTGTCGATGAAGGCGCGGGTGGCCTCCTCGTTGCTGGTCTGGATGGCGACCGCGATGCCCACGGCGGCCTGCGGGTCGCCGCCGCTCGCCTTGGCGGGCTGGGAGAACGCTACGCCGACGCGGCTGCCGAGCCACGGCTCGACGTCCTTGGCGTAGTCGATGTCCTTGAAGTTCGGGCTGCTCTCCCGGAGCGAGTCGAACAGCGCCTTGCGCGGGTCGTCACCGCTGAAGACGTCCTTGGTGGCGTTGAACTTGCGGGCGATGGTGAACAGCGCCAGCTTCTGGTTGGCGGCGGGGTCGAGGTCAAGGCGGACGTAGGCGAACGCGCTCGCGGGCAGCACCTCGTGCGGCTGGGTGCCGCCGCCGCTCAGCGCGTTCACGAGGTAGAAACCGCCACCGCCGACGACGCCGGCGAGCACGGCCGCGATCAGCGCGATGATCCAGCCGCGGCCGATGCCACCGCCGCCGCGCCTCGGCTCGGGGCCGAGCTGGACGGGCGGCAAGCCGTAGGCGAGCTCCTCGGGCTGCTGCCACTGCTGGTACTGCTGCGGGCTCGGGGGGTAGTCCATCCGAGTCTGGTCGCCATACGGCTGCTGCTGCTGAGGGTACGGCGGCTGCTGGACCTGGCTGGGGTACTGCACCCGGGTCGGGTGCTCATCCTGTCCTGCCGGTCCGGGGTACGCCATGCGCGTCGGCTGGTCGCTCTCCGGTTGACCGTAGGGCCCGTACGACGGCTGAGGGGTGCGGTAGTGGACGGTCCGATCCGGGTCCTGGTTCTCGGGGAACGGGAAGCCGGGGGGGTTCTCGGCAGGCATCTTCTCAACTCACATCAGAGGGTTTATCTCGGCGAGCTTGAAAATATGCCACATTGCCTGCGATTCGCTTGCAGTGTGCTTGATGTTAGTCCCGTTTGAGATCTGTGACTGGTCCTTTGAGGTGGATTTCGCCGGTATGGCTGGATTCGATGAGGTCCCAGGGGACTACCTTGCTGTGGGCGTACAGCAGGCGGGTGAAGTTCTGGAGGGCGCCGGTGAGCTTGCCGTTGGCGTCGCGGTACACGCTCAGCAGGAAGGGCGCGCGGTTGCGCGAGACGAGCAATCCCGCCGATTCCGGCTCTTCCGGTTTGCGGAACCAGCCCCTGCGTTCGCGGATCATCTTCACGTCGACGACATGGCCGACCCAGATCCCGCGCGAATCCCACACCGATTGGCCGATCAGGTCCCGGGCACCCAACATAGATCATCCCCCCAATGGGAGTCTGCCCGTGGATGCCGTGTTTTCCCTGATCAGATGGCTAATGGCCCGGCCAAGAAGGCATATGGCCTAAGGTATCCGCCAGAACAACATTCGGTGAGGGGGGTATATGACGCGGTTCGACGAGGCGACGAAGGCCACGCGTGTCGACGCGACGACCTACGAGGTGTGCCTGGACGACGGCTACTTGATCGGTGGCCCGCTCCACGGCGGCTACCTGATGGCCACTCTGCTCCGCGCGGTCGTGGACGCGTCCCCGCACCCGCATCCGGTCTCCACGAGCGTCCAGTTCCTGCGCTCCGCCCGCCCCGGCCCCGCCCTCGTGCACCTGACCCCGCTCAAATCCGGCCGTACGACCACGGTCACCCAGGCCACCCTCACCCAGAACGGCGACCCCTACCTGGCCACCCTGATCACGACCGCCACCCTCGATCCCGACCCCACGCCCTTCTACTCGATCCCGCCCGCCACGCCCATGCCCCCACTCGACGACTGCGTGCGGCTCCCCGACCCCAAGCCCGACTCCCAGATGAACCTCAACGCCCAGACCGACCTGCGCTTCGACCCCCCGACCGTCGGCTGGCTCAGCGACACCCCCACGAACCACCCCGAATCCCGCGCCTACTTTCGCCTGGCCGAACCCCAGGACCCCGACCCGTACGTCCTCGCCCTGGCCGTCGACGCCCTCCCTCCGGTCGTCTTCTCCGCCGGCCTGCGCGGCTGGGCCCCCACCGTCGAACTGACCTGGCACCTACGCGCCCTCCCCGCCCCCGGCTGGCTCACCATCCTCGCCTCCGGCCGCCTCATCTCCGACGACTGGTTCGACGAGGACGTCGAAGTCCACGACTCCACCGGCCGCCTGGTAGCCCAATCCCGCCAGCTAGCCCGCGTCGGCCGCGGCTGAAGAGAGGCCGAGCCGCTCGCCGCTATCCGGCGCCGTTCACGGTGGCTGGATGTCGCCAGGACACCCCGGCATCGGCAGGATGCCGACGTCCAGCCACCGCTCCCGCTCGTGAGCCTCCCGCCTCAGCTCTGGGCGACCAGCCGGTAGGACTGGGCGGCCGTGCCGTTACACGAGTACTGGACGAGTTGGACCCCGTCAGCGGTGGACGCGGCTGGGACGTCGAGGCACTTGCCGCTGTTGCGGTTGACGAAGTGGTAGTAGCCACCTCCCTCGGACACCGGCTGCCACTGCTGGTTGTTGCCGCCCCCGTACGTCCAGGTCTGAATCGGGGCGTTGTCGGCGGTCGACACGTTGGTCACGTCGAGCGCCTGGGCGCTGTTACCGCGGTTGTTGACGCGCACGAAACCCCCGCTCGTCGGCGCGAACTGGTACTGCTGAGCGTTGGTCGCGTTGCAGGTGTACTGCTGGATCGCGGTTCCGTTGGTGGTGCCGGCCGCGCGGGCGTCGACGCACTTGCCGCTGCCCCTGTTGACGACCGAGTACCACGTCGTCGGGGAGATCGGCTCTGGTGTGGGCGGCGGTGTGGGCGGCGTGGTGCCGCCTACGCCGCCCAGCCAGAGCAGGCCGTTGATCAGCCACTGGTTCTGCTGGGCGCTCGCGAAGGTCGACGACGTACGCGTATTCGTGGAGTAGTTCATAGCGTTGTGGCCGAAGTTTGCGTACAGCATCTTGTACTTCGTGTTGGTCCACATGACGGGGTAGAAGCCGCTGCGCCACTGCTGGTTCGGGTCCGTGCCGACCGGGAAGCTGGCGGCGTCAATCGACGCCAGGATGTCGATGTCGGGGTTCTGCCGCAGGTCACGGCTCCACGAGTACCACTCGCTCACCGAGGACTGGATGGTCGCCGGTAGTCCTGCCGTGGACGGGTGGCCGCGATCCTCGATCTTCAGGGTCTCGGCGGTCGGCCCCCAGGTGTTCGTCTGGAACGCGCCCGAGCCCAGCAGGGTGTTGTAGTACCAGCTCCATGAGCTGGGGTTGGTGGTGAACGCGCTGACGTGGAAGCCCATCCAGGCTCCGCCGTTCTGCATGTAGGTCTGGAACGCGGCCCGCTGGCTCGCGGGCGGGGCGTCGTCCAGGAACATGATGACCTTGTACTGCGACAGGCCCGCGGCGCTGAGGCGGCTCCAGTCGGTCGTCGCCTCCCAGGTGAAACCGTACTGGGCGCCGGCCGTGGGGAACCATTCCCTGGCCTCTTTGTCGAAGTCGATGTGGGCGGCGTCCCAGGTGCCGTTGTAGAAGGCGAGCACCTTGAACGGGGCGGCGGCCTGCCTGGTGACGGCGCTGGTGGCGGGGCTGACGGTGAAGCCGATGGAGGCCGCGACGGTGATGCCGACGAGTGCGGCGAGGGAGCGTTTCACGAATTTTCTGGGCACAGGGATCCTTCAGCTTGGGGGAGTGGCTGGTGCCGAGAGTGATGGCCGCCGGTGCCTGGCCTGCCATTGCGTACGCGCCGATGGGCGACCGCGCCTCCGTGCCAACGTGGGGACGGCGGAAGCCTTCAGGGCCTTTCCTTAGGAAAGTTTACTAATTATAAGCCTTGGTTGAGGCTACGATCAGTCCGGGTCCGCTGTCAATGCCGGGGTCAGGAGGGTGTGAGAGCGGTGTCAGAGACTGGGCACGCCAAGATCATGGCGCCGCAATGCGCGAAATGACGTGTGGTCCCAGGCCGGGTAGCCAGGCTGATCCTGCCTATGGCGTAGGTGTTCTAGCGAGGGGTCGGGTCGGGCCAGAGTTCGGCTACCACTTCTGGTGGGAGGAGGGGGCGGACGGAGACCTCGCCGGTGTGGCGGTCGATGATGATGCAGGCGCCGCCGACGATGTCGGGTAAGACGGTGGGGTCCTCGGGGGTGGGTTCGCGGGGCCAGGCGACGTAGCCGGCGTCGAAGGTGTAGACGGCGATGTCGAGCGGGTGGGGGCGGCCGCCGTTGAAGTAGTCCTCGGCCAGGGCTCGTGCGCTTTCGGGGGTCATCGCGCACGCTCCGGGTGTGGGCGGGTCAAATTCGCTGGCCGGTGTGGTCGATGATGACGCAGAAGACGCCGGTGACGTTCTCGTAGGGGGGTTCGACGGCCATGTGGCCGCGCTGGGCGTCGATCCAGAGGACCTCGCCGCCGGAGTTGACGGCGTTCCAGGCGTGGCTGCCGCCGTTGGGCCAGCGGGTGATGAGCATGGCGGCGGCGCCCTGGCCACCCGTGAGCAGGCGCTGGGCGATGGTGGAGTAGGCGCGGCGGCCCTGGCCCAGATACTCGAATCGATGACCTAGCCACTGTTCGGCCCTGGCCACCCCGCCGGTCTCGCCGGACAGCACGGGCTTGCCCGCGCGGTCGTATTCGGGCTGGCGCGGCGCCGCCACCGCGGGTTCGCCGTGCCAGGTGGACAGGACGGCGAGGGCGCAGTCGATCGCGTTGGTGGACCGGAAGGGGTCCTCCGTCGGGCCCTCCGCGTTGATCAGCCGGATCCAGGTGCCACGCGGATCCGGGAAGCGGCCGACCGCCGCCTGCAGCAGGTCCTCCTGCGTCTGCGGGTCCGGCCGGGCCAGACCCCCCGCGATCCCGTACGGCCTGGCCTCGTCCAGGCGGGGCGGACGGCAACCACGATCGAACCAGTCGTTGCCGACGCCCGAGCTCCGCGGGAGGGACGGACGCTCATCCAGCGTCGGGGCCGGCGTCTCGGCGGCGTGCTCATAGTCACGCCAGCGGCGGCCGTCACCCGTGACGACGGGGTTGTAGACGCCGCTCGGCAGCCGCCACCGCGACTGACGATCGGCCATCCCCCTGAAAACCAACTGCAGGCCCCTCCCCCTCAGGATGTCGATCGTAGAGGCCGCTCCCGTCTGGTAAGTCGTATTTCCCAAATCATGCCGCTCAGCTGGCCAACCCAAGAACCGGCCGCCACACGAAAGACCACGCGTCGGCGCAGCCGGGATTAACGGCTTCCACCAGGACGAAGACGCCGATCGGAGGGCCAGTCGGCTCGATGCTGTGCGCCCAGCATGGGCGATTGCTTGGGGGAGAGGTCTCCTGGGGGCAGAGGTGCTAACCCCGAGCCGGAGGCAAGGACGTCATCGTGCGGTGAGGGCTGGAGGAAGCCCTGCACCGAGGGACACGAACCGCGTATGAGGCTGGGCGGCTTGGGCGAGCTGCGCGGAATGGCCGGCTTCCGTGGGCACGGAGGGCTTGGTCGGATGGTCGATTGGCTTAGAGCGCCTAACAGAATGAGCAGGTCGCCGCGTTACTCGCCGTTATCCGGCGCCGTTCACACAGGTGACGGTTCTCGCCGCACCGGCGCCAAGAGCGGCAGCGGCGTTCTGTTGGGCGTTCTTAGCGCATGCTGCGTGGCGGGTGGCTTCCATTTGGACGGAGATGCCGGTTGGTTGGTCGATTGGCTTGGCGTTTGCTGCGTGGGGTGGTGGTTTCCATTCGGACGGAGAGGGGTCGGTCGGATGGTCGACTGCCGGGGCAGTCTGGCCGGTTAGACGGCTTCCATCAGGACGGTGGGATAGCCGGTTGCGCCGTTGGGGGCGGGTGGGGCGCCGTTGGCGGTTTGGGTTTGGCCGGTGCCGTCGGTGGCGCGGCAGCGGATGGTGTGGAGGCCGGGGGTGAAGTCCCAGTCGATCGCCCACTGGCGCCAGGTGTCGGGGCCGGGGACTTCGGCGAGGCGGGCGACGCGCCAGTCGCCGTCGTCGACTTGGACTTCCACCTTTTCGATGCCGCGGTGCTGGGCCCAGGCGACGCCGGCGATCGTGTTGCGGCCGGGTTTGACCTTGTTGCGGGGGACGTCGATGCGGGAGCCGGTCTTGATGGGGCCCATGGCGGACCAGCCTCGGGGGGTCCAGTAGGCCTCGTCGAGGTCGTAGCGGGTGACCTTGATGTCGGTGACCCATTTGGTGGCGGAGACGTAGCCGTACAGCCCGGGGACCACCTGGCGGACGGGGAAGCCGTGGGAGACGGGGAGGACCTCGCCGTTCATCGCGATGGCGAACAGGGCGTCGCGGCCGTCCATGACGATGTCGATGGGGGTGCCGCAGGTCCAGCCGTCGCTGGAGGTGCTGAGCAGCATGTCGGCGTTGGCCTGCAGGCCCGCCTCGCGCAGGACGTCGGCCATGCGCACGCCGAGCCATCGGGCGTTCCCTACGTAGGGGCCGTTGACCTCGTTGGAGACGCAGGTCAGGGTGACGTCGGCTTCCATCAGCGGGCGTTTGATGAGGTCGTCGAAGGTGATCTCGATGGGTTTGTCCACCATGCCGTGGATTTTCAGGGTCCAGCTCTTGGGGTCCACGGCGGGCACGACGAGGGCGGTGTCCACGCGGTAGAAGTCGTGGTTGGGGGTCGAGAAAGGGGACAGGTTCGGGATCTTGAATTCCACTCCGGCGGGGAGGGGCGGCAACGGCGTGGCCGCGGTCGGCAGCGCCTTGGCGACGGCCGTGCGGGCACCGGAGACGTCGTTGCGGCCGGAGAGGAGCTGGCCCGCGATCCCGGACACACCCGCGACGCCCACACCCACGCCGACGCCGGTCAGCAAACGACGCCTGCTGAAGGCATGCAGCTCGGATCCCGCCCGCATCACGGGCGGCATTTCCGGCTTCTCGGAATCGTCACGTTCCGTTGCCGCGTGTGAATCGTCATGCTCCGCCGCAGCGTGCGCATCATCGGATTCCGCTGCGGCGTGCGAATCATCGGTTTTCGCCGCAGCGAGCACTTCGGCGCGTTCCGACTCGGCCCAGGGGGGCGGCTCCAACCGCCGGAACAGCGACGACAAGGTCATCGCCCCGGCTCCGGCGCCGATCAGGGGCGGCAGGATGGCCAGCGGCCCCGCCTCGGCTCCGGTGAGGACGGCGACCATGCCGACCAGGCCGAAGAGCCACAGCCCGGCCACGCCGAAGCCCACCCGGCGGCGGGAGAGCACGCCGAGGGCGGCGGCGAGCAGGGCGACGACGACGAGGATGCCGCCGATGAGCACGTTCTTGTCGTTCTCGCCGAAGGTGCGGATCGCCCATTCCTTCAGCCACAACGGTGTGTTGTCGACGGCCGAGTTTCCGACCGCGATGATCGGCGAGGTTCCGCCGAAAACCCCGGCGACGAGCTGGGCGATACCGAGCGCGACGGCTCCGGCCGTCACCCCCGCCAGAGCGGCCGCCCAACCGGGCGGGCGAGTGCGTGGTTCCACACTCCAGACGCTACGCCTACCCAGCGACAGAAGATCTTACGAGCGGGTTACGAGGCGATCGAGATCCCCGCCAGCTCCCACATGAAACGACAGTCAAGACACGGTGGTTCTCCCACCCACCCATCCCTTTGTTTCCCTCGGGCTCCGCCCGCCCCCGCCAGCGCCGTGGTGTTTCCGCGAAGAAGTCCAGGGTGTATCCGCGAAGACTCCACGGTGGTCTCCCGCGAAGACTCCCATGGTGGCTCTCAAGCGAAGGCGCCAGGTCAGGAACCGAGGACCTCGATGATGACCGGGATCAGGGCGCGGAAGGATTTGCCCCGGTGGCTGATGGCGTCCTTTTCGGCGGCTGGCATTTCGCCCGTGGTGCGGGTTTCGCCGTCGGCGACGAAGATCGGGTCGTAGCCGAAGCCGTTGGTGCCCCGGGGCTCGCGGATGAGGGTGCCGGTCATGATGCCGTCCACCACCCGTTCCTCGCCTGAGGGCAGCGCGAGCGCCGCCGTACAGGTGAAGTGGGCCTGGCGGCGGTCGTCGGGGACGTCGGTGAGCTGGGCCAGCAGGAGGGCCAGGTTGGCCTGGTCGTCGCCGTGGCCGCCTGACCAGCGGGCCGAGAAGATGCCGGGCATGCCGTTCAGGGCGTCGACGCAGAGGCCGGAGTCGTCGGCGACCGCGGGCAGGCCGCTCTCCTTGGCCACGGTGTGGGCCTTGAGCAGGGCGTTCTCCGCGAAGGTGAGGCCGGTTTCGGCCACTTCGCCGATCTCGGGGAACGCCTCCAGGCCGACCAGATCGATGGGTACGCGCGCGTCCGCCAGAATCCGGCGGAACTCGACGATCTTGCCCGCGTTGCGGGTCGCCAGCACTAGACGTGTCATTCCATCCCCAAACAGAAGCCAGACCTCAATGATCGGGCTCGTGCGCGCTCAGGCCAAAGCGATTTTCTGCAGCTCGGTCAGCTCGGCGCAGCCGGCCGCGGCCAGGTCGAGCAGCTCGTCCAGCGTGTCCCGGTCGAAGGGAGCGCCTTCGGCCGTGCCCTGCACTTCGACGAACGCGCCCTTGCCGGTCATGACCACGTTCATGTCGGTTCCGGCTTTCACGTCCTCGACATAGCAGAGGTCCAGCAGCGGCGTGTTCCCCACGATCCCCACCGAGACGGCCGCGACCGAGTCGACCAGCGGATCGCCGGGGCACATGCGCTTCTTGCGCATCCAGGAGACCGCGTCCACCAGCGCCACATACGCGCCGGTGATCGCGGCGGTGCGGGTGCCGCCGTCGGCCTGGAGTACGTCGCAGTCCAGGATGATCGAGTTCTCGCCGAGCGCCTTGTAGTCGACGCACGCGCGCAGCGAGCGGCCGATCAGGCGGGAGATCTCGTGCGTCCGGCCGCCGATCTTGCCGCGCACGGATTCGCGGTCGCCGCGTGAGTTGGTGGCGCGGGGCAACATCGCATACTCCGCCGTCACCCAGCCGAGACCGCTGCCTTTGCGCCAGCGCGGCACCCCGCTCTCCACCGTCGCGGCGCAGAGCACCTTCGTGCCGCCGAACTCGACGAGGACCGAGCCTTCGGCGTGGGCGAGCCAGTTCCGGGTGAGTGTGACGGGCCGGAGCTGGTCGGGCGTACGTCCATCAGAGCGAGCCATGACCTTCACCCTAGGTCATAGACCGCACCGCTTCTGGCCAACTCCAGCCGCCCGGTGAAGCCCGCGGTGGCGGCTTCGGACAGGATGCGGTCGTGGTCGTACCAGGGTACGAGGTGGGTCAGCACCAGGCGGTCCGCCCCGGCCTTGGCGGCGTGCTCGGCGGCTTGGCGGCCGTTGAGGTGCAGGTCGGGGGTGAGATCGGGGAGATCGAGGAACGACGCCTCGCAGAGGAGCACGTCCGCGTCCCTGGCCAGCCGGACCAGTTCGGCGCACTCGCCGGTGTCGCCGGAGTAGGCGACCGAGCGGCCCCCGTACGAGATCCGGAATCCGTAGGTTTCCACTGGATGGTTCATCAGCGCGGTCGTCACCTCGAAGGGGCCGATTTGGCGGCGGTCCGGGGTGAGGGCGTGGAAGTCGAAGGCCGATTCCAGGGTCGGCTCGTCGGGCATGCCGTAGGCGCGGTTGAGGCGGCGGGGGGCGTCGGCAGGGGCGTACACGGGAATGCGGGGGAACGGACCGCCGGGGCTGTAGGTGCGCACGACGTGGTAGGAGCACAGGTCGAGGCAGTGGTCGGCGTGCAGGTGGGACAGGCAGATGGCGTCCACCTCGTGCAGGCCGATGTGGCGCTGGAGCGCGCCGAGAGCGCCGTTGCCGAGGTCGACCACCAGGCGGAAGCCCTCCGCCTCGAACAGGTAGCAGGAGGCCGGGCTGTCCGGCCCCGGGAAGCTCCCCGAGCAACCGACGATCGTGAGTCTCACTGAGACCTCCCATTTCCGGAAACGTCCGCGATCGTGGGTGCGTCGCCGATCGTCGCCATCTCGACTGCCTGGATCTCCGGCCCCAGGAACCTCCGCCCCAGTCGCGCGAACGGAGCCGGATCACCGGTCGCGCGGAACCGGTGCCGCGGCACGTCCGCGGACCGGTTGAGCCCCCGATCGTGCAGCACGCGGTAGACGTCCTTGGCGGTCTCCTCGGCGCTCGACACCAGCGTCACGTCGTCCCCCACGACGTAGGAGATGGCCCCGACCAGCAGCGGATAGTGGGTGCAGCCGAGGATGAGCGTGTCGCAGCCCTCCGCCAGCACCGGCGCGAGATAGTCCCGCACCGCCTCGATCAGCTCCTCGCTGTCGGTCTCGCCCCGCTCCACGAACTCCACCAGCCGCGGCGCGGCCACGCCCACCAGCTGCACGTGCGGCGCGGCCGCGAACGCGTCCTGGTAGGCCATCGACTCGATCGTGGCGCGCGTCCCGATCACCCCCACCCGCCCGTTCCTGGTGGCCCGCACCGCCCTGCGGGTAGCCGGCTGGATCACCTCCACCACCGGCACGTCATAGCGCTCCCGCGCGTCCCGCAGCACCGCCGCGCTGGCACTGTTACAGGCGATGACCAGCATCTTCACTTGATGCGCGACCAGGTGATCCATCACCTCCAGCGCATAGCCCCGGACCTCCGCGATGCTCTTCGGCCCGTACGGCTGGCGCGCGGTGTCCGCCACATACAAGATCGACTCGTGCGGCAACTGGTCGATGATCGCCCGCGCCACGGTGAGCCCGCCGACACCGCTGTCGAAGATGCCAATACTTCCGTGCAACATGCTTCCCAAGGTTAAGGGACCACCCCCGGGCACTCCCGGTAAGAATCCTCAGAACCATGTGTGTTTGCCCGAACCGAGGAACGCCCGCCCTCAGGGGTGAGAGCGGGCGGGGGGACCTCAGGTGCTGGCGAGGGCGTCCACGATCGAGGCGCGGGAGGCGCGGCGGGCGGGGAGCAGGGCGGCCAGCACGCCGGCCAGGCCGGACAGGACCAGGAAGAGCAGGATCAGGTCGGCGGGGGCGCGGAAGAGGATGTCGAACGGGAGGGTCTGCATGGCGGACCACCCGAAGACGACGCCGAGGGTGATGCCGATCAGCGCGCCGATCAGGCCCAGCAGCAGGGCTTCCAGGGAGAGCATGCGGCGGAGCTGGGGGCGGGTCAGGCCGAGCGCGCGGAGCAGGGCGGATTCGTGGGTGCGTTCGTGGACGGACAGGGAGAGGGTGTTGGCGATGCCGAGTACGGAGATGAGGATGGCCAGGCCCAGCAGGCCGCCGAAGATCATGAGCATCATGTCCAGGGCGTCCTCGAACTCGCCGCGGATCTCGGTCGAGCTGGTCACCAGCGCGGTCGGGTACGGCTGCGCGATCGCCTCCACGGCCCGGCGCGCGACGTCGGGGGCGACGCCGTCCTTGGCGTTCACGTAGACGGCCGCGTCATCAAGTGCGCCGAAATATCGGTCGAATTCCGCCTGCGGAATGGTGATGGGGGCCAGGTCGCTGCTATCCCGGTCAAAGGTCGCGGCGATCTTCAAGCTGACCGTTCCGGCTTGTTCGGTCTTCAGCTGGATCGCGTCGCCCACCTTCCGGCCCAGAGACCGGGCCGTGCCGTCGACCAGGGCGACGGTTCCGGGGACAAAGGCGTCGAACGAGCCCGTGGTCGCCTGCGGCCGGAATTCTGGCGATGCCGGGAAGTTTCCTACCTGGAATTTCTCCGTACCGGAGCCTTCGAGGCGCGCCTCGACGCGCTGCATCTGGATGACCGAACCGACTTCGGGGCTCTGGCGGAGCGCGGCGGCCAGGGCGCGCGGGATGCGGGAGTCTGGGCCGCGCTGTTCGGAGATCATGTAGTCGACCGGGAACTGGGCGTCCAGCTGGGCGTTGATCGTGGCCCGGGTGGTGGCGGTGATCACGGAGATCAGCGTCATCAGGGTGACGCCGATGGTCAGGGCCACGGTCGTGGTCGCCGCGCGTTTGGGGTTGCGGCGGGCGTTGTCGACGGCCAGGCTGCCGGGCACGCCGAACAGGCGGCGCGGGAGCCAGCCGACGAAACTCGCCAGCGGGCGCATGATGACCGGGCTGAGGATGAGCACGCCGAGGAAGAAGAGCGCGCCGCCGGCCATGATGACGATCAGGGCGTCGTCGCCGCCGTCCATGGTGATTCCGGCGATGGTGACGCCGGTTCCGGCGAGGAGGAAGAGGGTCGCGAGGATCGTCCGTACCAGACCGGCTTTGAAGGCTTGTTCCTCTACCTGGGAGCGGAGGGCCGCGATGGGGGCGACGCGGGTGGCGGCGCGGGCCGGGAGCAGGGCGGCGCCGACGGTGACGACCAGGCCGATCACCACGGCGAGGATGATCGTCCGGGGGGCGAGGGAGATGGCCGCGCCGCTGGGGACGGGCGCGTCGAGCAGGTCCAGGCCGGCCATCGCGCCCGCGCCCAGGCCGAGGCCGAGCAGGAGGCCCAGGCCGGAGGACAGGATCGCGACGACCACGGATTCGAGCAGGATCGAGCCGAATATCTGGGCGCGGGTCGCGCCGATGCAGCGCAGCAGCGCCATCTCGCGGGTGCGCTGCGCGACCAGGATGTTGAACGTGTTGTAGATCACCAGAGCGGCCACGAACATCGCGATCAGGCCGAACAGCAGCAACATCAGAGTCAGGTAACTGGTTTCGACATTGCTCTGGGCGGCCAGCTCGTCGGCCAGCTGGCTGCCGGTCTTCACCTCGTAGTCCGCGCCGATGGCCGTGGCCACCGCGTCTCGCAGCCGCGCGGGGTCCGAGCCCTCCGCGCCGGCGATGTCGACTTCGCCGAAGCCCTTGGCGCCGGTCATGCGCTGGGCGGTGTCGGTGGTGAAACCGACCGCGCCGGTGTAGGCCAGGTTCTGGTTCACGCCGGTGTCGAAGAGCCCGACCAGGGTGAAGTCGTTCCTGGCGCCCTTCGCGTCCAGCACGGTGATGGTGTCGCCGATCGCGAAGCGCCTGGTCTTGGCGGTGTTCTCGTCCAGGATCGCGTCGGCCGGCCGGGCGGGGAAGTCGCCGCTGGTGACGATGACGCGGTTGAGCGAGCCGGTGGGGACGGAGATGGCGGTCGTCGGGATGTTGCCCGCCGCCTTGCCGTCCCGGCCGAGCAGCGGGGTCGGGCCTTGGAGCAGGCCCTGGGCGTCGGCGACGCCGGGAACCTTCCGGATCTGCTCCAGGACGTCGGCGGGGATGATGGGCGCTCCCTGGGCCTCGGGGTCGTCTTTCGGCTTGACCGCGACGCTGATCTTGGCGGCGTCGGCGGTGAACTTCTGCCGGAAGCCGACCTCGATCGTGTCGGTGAGCACGAACGTTCCGGCGATGAAGCCGACGCCCAGGGTGATCGCGAGGGAGGTGAGCAGGAGCCGGAGTTTGTGTGCTCGCAGCCCCGCCAGGGTGGTTTTGAGCACCGGTCAGGCCTCCAGCTTCAGCAGCGTGTCGAGCACGGTCTGCGGCGTGGGCTCGGCCAGCTCGCTGACCATCAGGCCGTCCCTGAGGAAGATGACCCGATCGGCGTAGGAGGCGGCGCCCGGGTCGTGGGTGACCATCACGATCGTCTGGCCGAGCTCGCGGACCGAATGGCGCAGGAACGCCAGCACTTCGGCGCCGCTGCGCGAGTCCAGGTTGCCGGTCGGCTCGTCCGCGAAGATCACCTGGGGTTTGCTGATCAGCGCCCGGGCCACGGCCACCCGCTGCTGCTGCCCGCCGGACAGCTCGCTCGGCTTGTGGGAGAGCCGGTCCCGCAGCCCCACCGTGTCGATGACCCGGTCGAACAGCACCTGATCGGCCTGCCGTCCGGCGATCTCCAGGGGCAGCCGGATGTTCTGCTCGGCGGTCAGCGTGGGCAGCAGGTTGAAGGCCTGGAACACGAATCCGACCCGTTCCCGGCGCAGCAGCGTCAGCTGCTTGTCGGACAGGCGGGTGATCTCGGTGTCGCCGACGGTCACGCTGCCCTCGGTCACCGTGTCGAGACCGGCCAGGCAGTGCATGAGCGTGGACTTCCCCGAGCCGGACGGGCCCATGATCGCCGTGAACGCCCCCGTGGCGAAGCTCACGTCGACCCCGCGCAACGCGTGCACGGCCGCGTCGCCCTGCCCGTATATCTTGGTCAGTCCCTTGGCCTCGACGGCGTGCCGGACATCAGTGGTAATCGTCATGGCAGCAACGCTAGGGCGCGCTGCCCGGCGAAGCCTCGGCCCTCGGGACGGGCTCGGACTGGTCCTCGAGGAGCCTTCGGCGGGGGGGTGGTGCGACTCCTGAGGTAGCCGGGGGTCAGCCTTTCGGCCGAGTGGTGATCAGGCCGCTCTCGTACGCGTACACGACGGCCTGGGCGCGGTCCCGCAGTTCCAGCTTGGCCAGAATGCGGCCTAGATGGGTCTTCACGGTGGCTTCGGCCAGATGCAACTGGCCGGCTATCTCCACGTTCGACAGCCCGCGGGCGACATGCAGGAGCACCTCACGCTCCCGCGCCGTCAGCACCCGCGGGTCCCGCGTCGGCCTGGCCTCATTCGGCAGGTACGCGACGACGAGATCGAGCAGCCGCCGGGTCGTGCTGGGCGCGACGACGGCATCGCCCGCGTGCACCGAGCGGATCGCGCTGAGCAGATCGTCGGGCGGCACGTCCTTCAGCAGGAAGCCGGACGCGCCCGCGCGAATGGCGGCGAAGGCATACTCGTCCAGGTCGAACGTGGTCAGGATCAGCACCTTCGGGGCGTCGGGCTGGGCGAGGATCAGCCGGGTGGCCTCGACGCCGTCCATCCGGGGCATGCGCACGTCCATCAGCACGACATCCGCGCTGATCTCGCGGAGCGCCGTCACGGCGGCGGCGCCGTCGGCGGCTTCGGCGACGATCTCGATGT
Organism: Acrocarpospora sp. B8E8; assembly: GCF_039871605.1. Lineage (NCBI taxonomy): Bacteria > Bacillati > Actinomycetota > Actinomycetes > Streptosporangiales > Streptosporangiaceae > Acrocarpospora > Acrocarpospora sp. B8E8. Next base: position 16,028 of record NZ_JBDPLV010000033.1, read on the forward strand.
CCGGCTGGGCGCCCAGCACCATCCGGAATCCCGCGCGGACCAGTTCCTGGTCGTCGACCAGCACCACGCGGATCATGCGGCTCCCTCGCGAAGGCCCGCCGGGAGCCGGGCGACCACGAGGAACCCGCCGCCGGTGCGGGGGGAGGCGTCCATCGTTCCGCCGTACATGGTGACGCGTTCCCGCATGCCGATCAGCCCGTGACCGCCTTCGCTCACGAGGGCCGCCGCGCCGCGCCCGTCATCGACCACTCTGATCACGATCTCCCGCCCGCCGGCTTCCACCCGCACGTCCGCCCGGGCCTGCGGCCCGCCGTGTTTGAGGGTATTGGTCAGCGCTTCCTGAACAATCCGATAGATCACCAATTGCTCGCCCTCGGGCAGGCCGGACAGGTCGCCTTCGACGGTCATGTCCACAGGTAGGCCTGATTCCCGTACTTGCCGGACGAGTTCCTCCAGTTGCCCCAGGCCCGGCTGGGGCTGGTAGTCCTCCGTTCCGGCGGTGTCGTCCCGCAGGACGCCCACCAGCCGCCGCATTTCGGTCAGTGCCTGCCGCCCGGTGGCGGAGATGGCCTGGACCGCTCGGCGTGCCTGTTCGGGATCGTTGTCGATCGCGTATCCGGCGCCGTCGGCCTGGACGACGATCACGCTCACGTTGTGCGCCACCACGTCGTGGAGTTCCCGGGCGATCCGGGCCCGTTCCGCCGCGGTGGCGATCAGCGCCTGCTGATCCCGCTCCCGTTCGGCGCGTTCGGCGCGATCCTCCAGGCCCTGGACGTATCGTTGCCGGATATTTGTGTAAATGCCGCCGATCCAGATCGCTGTCACGAATACCGATGCGTTGAGGAAAATTTCCAGCGTCAGGTCGTTCCATGTCCGCAGGGCCAGGTAGGTGCCGATCTCCGCGACCACGGCCGCCGCGATCGCCCATTCCAGTCGGCAGCGGGCGGCGACGCCGTACATGCCCACCAGGACCGCGAGATTCGCGGGCAACGGTTCGATCCCCACCAGCCACTGGACCAGGCTGATCCCCGCCACCGCCGCGAACACCGCACGCGGGTAGTTTCGCCGCCATGCCAGCGGGCCCAGCAACATCACCGAAAGCGCGATTGCTCCCGGCACGCCGAGCCGCACGCTCGGCGCCATCAACGGATCATTGACATACTCCGGCACCGCGGCCAGACAGAACAACACCAAGGGCGCGATGGTGACCAGGTCCACCACCGCACGATGCCGCCGCCCCCAGGCCCGCAGTCTGCCGAACATGCCCCCACGATATGTATGGCCTGCTCAATCGCGGTCCGCCTCAGGGCTGATTCGCGAGTACGACTCAGGTCGCAGATCTCGCTTACACGCCCCTTACGACTTCTCCAGCATCATCATTTACGGGAACGCCCCTTGGGGTAGGTAAAGGGATACGAACTGATGGTGGAACTCGAGAAAGGGTCGCGCGGTGCCAGGACACACCGCGCGACCCGCCCACCACACCGACCCTCCAAAGACCACGGCGGAGTCACTCCGAGGCTGCTGCGGGCCCCGGAGTCGACTCCGCCGGCCAGTTCCGCCAATTGACGCCAGCAGAGTGAACTCTCGTCGTTGATGGGATCGTTCGGAGGTACCGTGCTTGGGTACCATCGCTTTTATGGAACTTCGACTTCGGTTGCCGGATGAGATCCATGCGCGGTTGCGTGTCGTGGCCGATGAGGATGGCAACAGTCTGAACAGCGAGATTGTCATCGCGATTGAAGAGCATCTGGCTCGTCGGCAGGAGAGTGCTGTGCGGGCCATCGCGCGTAAGGTCGCTCAGCGCGATGCCGAGCTTCTGCACCGGCTTTCGCAGTGACGGTGTTCCTCACGACGACGGATGTGCTGGCGATCGCGGAGGAGATCCTTCCCTCGGTTGGATTGCGCGATGGGGGGCAGTTGCACGCGGCTGTTTTCCGGCCGCAAACCAGTTTGTACGGCGAGGACGCCTACCCCGATCTGTGGACCAAGGCGGCCGCCCTCATGCAGAGCCTGATCATCGGTCACCCTCTGATCGACGGCAATAAACGCCTGGGCTGGACTTCCGCTGTGGTCTTTCTGGAGTTGAACGGCCAGATCTTGACCGGCACGGATACCGATGCCGCGGAGGCGCTGGTGATCGCCGTCACCACCGGCGAACTCGATGACGTCAGCGAAATCGCCAAGAGACTTCGCGACCTCGGCGACGGCTGATCGGCCGGGTCATGCGGGAGCCAGCGCCGCAGTCATGGTGGGGACGTCCTGGTATTCGCGGAGCTGGAGTATTCGGCCGTTTCGTACGCGGAGGATCATGACGAAGGGGGCGGTGGCCTGGTCGCCGGTGGTTGTGTGGGTGCCGGCGATGGAGTATTCGGCGATGATCACTTCGGGGTCGCCGGTGTCGTGGATGACGAGGTCGCGGAATTCGTCGAACCGGACGGGCATGGTGGCGCGGGCGCCGGCGAGGGTGAGGAATTCGGTGCGGTTCAGGCGTGGGCGGCCGGGGTTGAACGGGAGTTCGATGATGGCGTCGTCGGCGAAGAGGTGATCGATGCTGCCGTTGGTGAGGACGGCCTCCTGCCAGGCGGCGAAGGCTTCGCGTGCGTTCATGGGAGGACCTCCGGGCATATAATCGGATTCGTGACTCCGCTTAGAAGATACGGAGTGATCACTCCGTTTGTCAATGGATAGGCCGCTGCGCGCCGACGCCCGGCGCAACCGGGACCGCGTGCTGGCCGCGGCAGACGCCGTCTTCGCGGCCAAGGGCCTGGCCGCCTCGACCGAGGAGATCGCCCGCGAGGCAGGAGTCGGCGTTGGGACGGTCTTCCGGCATTTCCCCACCAAGGAAGCCCTCCTGGAGGCCGTCTTCCTCGCGCGCGTACGCATCCTGGCATCCAAGGTCGACTCCCTCACCCCCGAGGGAGCGGGCCCCGCCTTCTTCGCGTTCTTCGCCTACACCGTCGAATCGGGTGCCATGTACGCCGATGTCCTAGCAGCAGGCCGTACCGGCGAAACCCAGATCGGCCGAGAACTGGCAAATGCCCTGGACGGCCTACTGACCCGCGCCCAACAGGCAGGCGCAGTCCGCACCGACATCACCCTCCCCGACCTGATGGCCCTCCTGTCAGGCGCGGTACACGCTGCCAGCCACGCGACCCCCCCATCCCGCGACCGCCTACTCACAGTAATCACCGACGGCCTCCACCCCAGTGCCACTACCGCAATCTCCCACCGGCCACCTGAATGAGTTCTGACGCGCCACGTGTGCCACTACGCCACCAAGCGCTGCCACGCTCAGCTTGGCCAGCCGTGGTCACGATGCCCGCACTTGTGTGCGGCTCGCCGTCCGTCAGGCCGGGTGGCTGCTCGTCGGCGGAGCTGTCGAGCGGTAGATGGCTGCGGCGATCTGGGTGAACGAGCGGATGAGTCGGTCGGTGTTGGTGGTTTTCCAGGCGACGACGACGTGGCTGGGTGGCATGTCGGCGAGGGGGACGGATGTGAGTCCGTCAGGAAGGGCGTGGGCGAGTGGTGTCAGTCCGATCGCGCCGTTCCAGAGAACGCCCTGCAGGCACTCGTGGACGGTGCGTACTACGGGACCATCTCGGAGCTCACCGGTAGGCGTGGTGCCGTTCCAGTAGGCGCGCCAGAGGGGATCGGTTCCCTCGGGCAACTGGAACCACCGGCGGCCAGCGAGATCGCGTAGGTGCAGGGTGTCGTGGCGGGCGAGCGGGTCGTCGGTGCGCAGGACTACGCCGACGGGGTCGGAGCGCAGCACATGGGTGCTGATGCCGGTGTCGTCGAAGGGCGTCCTGGTGAGGGCGACGTCGACGAGACCTGCGCGGAGCCCCGTGGTCGGGTCGGTGAAGTCGGTTTCTCGGATGTGGACATGGACGCCGGGGTGGCGCCGGCGGAAGGCGGCGGCAAGGCGCGTACCGACCTGTTCGGCGCTGTCGGCGAGAGTGCCGACGGTCATGGTGGCGCCGCGGGCCGCGGCGGTGACCCGGGCGCGTGCCTGTTCGGCCTGCTCCAGCAGCGTGCGCGCCTCGTCGTAGAGCGCGGTTCCCGCGACGGTGAGCGTGACTCCCGTGGCTGAGCGATGCAGCAGCACGGTGCCGAGATCGGTCTCCAACCGCTTGATGGCCCGGCTCAGCGGCGGCTGGGTCATGTGCAGGCGGACGGCAGCGCGCCCGAAGTGGCGTTCCTCGGCGACGGCCACGAAGTAGCGCAACAGGCGTAAGTCCATCACCAGCGACGATACCCGAACAGTATCGGGTGTGTGGAATCGGTGTTGGACGCCTCGAACAGCCCCGCGATGGACTGGAAATGACTCGACCGGCCGCGACATGACCTGGTGCCGAGCCACCCAGCGGCGGTCCTGACCTCCTGAGGAGTATCAATTAATGGCCGAATACCCGTTCCCGGAACCTGTTGTGCGGATCACAGATGTGCGGGAACTCGCTCGCGATCTGGTTGTGATCCCGAACCAGGGCGTGCAGCTGGTGCCGAACATCGGCATTATCGGCGGCACGCATTCCGTGCTGGTCGTCGAGACCGGAATGGGCCCCCGCAACGCCGAAACCGTGCTCAAATTCGCGGCCGACTACGCGGGCGACCGCAAGCTGTATCTGACCACGACGCACTTTCACCCCGAGCACGCGTTCGGTGCGCAGGCGTTCACCGGGTTCGCGACCTTCCTGATCAACAGGGCGCAGGCCGAGGACCTGGCCACCAAGGGCGCCGGCTACCTCGACATGTTCGCCGGACTCGGTGAACCGGTCGCCCGGCAGCTGGAGGGCGTCGAACTGGCCATTCCGGACGTCGTCTACGACAACTCCTACGACCTCGACCTAGGCGGCCGGATGGTGCAACTGCGCGCCACCGGCCGGGCACACAGCAAGGGCGACCAGGTAATCACGGTCCCCGACGCCGGGGTGATGTTCACCGGCGACCTGGTGGAGGCCGGGCAGTTCGCCATCTTCCCGTGGTTCCCGCCGCACGACACCGACGTCTCCGGCATCCGCTGGATCGCGGTGATGGACCGGCTGGCCGCCGCCGACCCGCAGGTGGTCGTCCCCGGCCATGGCGACATCGGCGGCCCGCAACTGCTGGCCGATGTCCGCGACTACCTTCAACTGCTGCGCGACGAAACCTGGGCACGCCGGGACTCGGCCATGAGCGAGGAGACGATCACCGAGGAGGTCACGGCCCTGATCATCGAGCGGCACCCCGAATGGGCCGGGCGGGAATGGATCGAGCGAGGCATCGGCTGCCTGTGCGCCGAGCACGTTGTGGACCCATGACCCCTAACTCAACAACAGGTCGAGGTGCTGCACCGCGGTCCGGTGGTGTCTGTCGGTCACTTCCGTGGTGGTCGACGGTGTCATGGCCGAACCAGGGGTCCGGGTGCGGCTGAAATGCCGTGCTCGATCGCGTCGAACGCTTGGTTCAATCGCTGTTGATGGTCCGTCGCGATGTCGGCGAGGTCGTCGTCGGCGAGCCGGCGTCGGACGGTCGCGACGGCGACGATGCGGTACGCGGCGACAATGAGCGCGGCGAGGAGCGCACTGTCCCCGGAGAAGCGCTTGTCGGATTCGAGTTCCTCGGTCAGCGCCGCCTCGATCTCGTGCTCGAATACGCGAAGCCGTGCGATCAACGTCGGGGCTTCTAGGACGATCCGCAGGAACGGTTCGATCCCCTCCTCCAGGCCGGACAGCCCGTGTCGTTCCTCGGCGAGGGCGAGGAGGGTCCGACGGATCGCTTCGACAGCGCCGACATCGTCTGCCCGCTCGCGGACGGCAGCCCGCGCGATCTCGACCGCGTCGGGAAGGCGGTCGAGCAGAAGGTCCTCTTTGCGTTCGAAGTGGGAGAACACGGTCACCTTCGACACCCCCGCTGCGGCGGCGACCTCAACGATCGTGACGTTGTCGAAGCCGCGGTCCAGGAACAGCCCGGTCGCGACATCAGCAATGTGCGCCCGGGTCTTCGACCCACCACGGTCTCCTCGATTGGGCATGCACAACGACTCCTCGGCGTGTTAGGTTTACTCGGTAAGTTTACCGGGTAAGCAAACCGGGTAGGTCCTGCGACAGAGACTAAGGGGTGCGTTGTGCAGAAGACGGATGTGACCGTCGTCGGAGCCCCCTGTCTCCGGTACGGGCCTGAGGCGGCCTCGTGCCGGAAGCTGCCTCATCCACCCGTCGCACGACATATCCACGACGGTGCCGAGCCTGGCTCTAGAGCAGACGCCCGCACCTCGGGCCATCGCCTCGACCGGTGTGACCGCGCCACCGAACTGCCGCAACCGCACCGCTCGTAACCACGACGACGCGGCCCACTCGCGCATCCAGACCATTTCCCATGCCGTGCAGGCTTCTGTCGGCGCGCGCTCGACCCTGAAGGAGCACCATGTCCACTCCCGTCACGATCATCGGCGCGGGCCTCGGCGGCCTCACGCTGGCCCGCGTCCTGCACGTGCACGGCATCCCGGCAACCGTCTACGAGGGGGAAACCTCCCCGACCGCGCGCACCCAGGGCGGCTTGCTCGACATCCACGACTACAACGGCCAACTGGCTCTGCAGGAAGCCGGCCTGATCGAGGAGTTCCGCAGCCACGTCCTGGAGGGCCGTCAGGCGAGCCGGTTCCTCGACCGGGACGGGACCGTCCTGGCCGACCAGCCCGATGACGGCACGGGTGGACGCCCCGAGATCCTCCGCGGCGAACTGCGCCAGATCCTGCTCGACTCCCTCCCGGCCGGTAGCGTCAAGTGGGGCCACCGGGTCAGCGGCGTGGCCGCCCTCGGCGAGGGCCACCACGAGGTGACCTTTGACGACGGCACCACAGTTGTCACCAGCCTGCTGGTCGGCGCGGACGGCGCCTGGTCACGGGTCCGGCCGCTGCTGTCCGACGCCACCCCCGAGTACACCGGCATGTCGGCCGTCGAAACCCACCTGTTCGACAGCGAGACCCGGCACCCTGCCACCGCGAAGGCGGTCGGTCCGGGGGCGATGTACGCTCTCGCGCCGGGAAAGGGGCTCCTGGCGCACCGCGAGAGGGGCGGAACCCTGCACAACTACGTGTTTGTCACCGAGCCGCAGTCCTGGTTCGCCGCCATCGACTTCACCGATGCCGCCACAGCCGCCGCACGGATCGCGCAGGAGTTCGACGGTTGGGCCCCCGAGCTGACCGCGCTGATCACTGACAGCGACACCCCGCTGGTCCTGCGCCCCCTCTACACCCTGCCGATCGAACACCGGTGGGATCGGGTGCCGGGGGTGACCCTGCTCGGCGACGCCGCCCACCTCACGGCCCCGAACGGCGAAGGCGCCAACCTGGCCATGTACGACGGCTCCGAACTCGCCAGGGCCATCGCCGTCCACCCCGACGACGTCGAAACCGCCATCACCAAGTACGAGCAGGCCATGTTTCCCCGCAGCACCGGGGCCGCCGCCGAAGGCACCGAAGGCCACGAGCTCCTCTTCGGCGAGGGCACGCCCTACGTCTTGCTCGGCATGGACATGGACGACGAGCAGCCCTCATGAGCACCACCAGCCACGAACCTCCGGGGTGCCAGTACTCCCGGTGCCGCTGGACCGACGCGGACACCCGCTGACCCTACCGATGCCCGGCAAAGCGAGACGGCCGTGCACGCCTGGTCGACCTCGAACCGGGCGAGTGCGGTCGACGACGACCGGGCTCATCAGCATGACAACCGCTGGTTCGCGTACGTCCACCAAAAGTGGGGCTGGCGGGACTCGAACCCGCACCGGCATGATCCTAAGTCATGTGCCTCTGCCAATTGGGCCACAACCCCATTGTTTAATTATTGGGAATTCGGTATTTCTGGACCGGGTCCCGGGTGGCACCCATCTTAGCGGGTGGTGGCTGGTGGGAGGCACCCGGTTTTCCGGGGTCAGGAAATGCCCAGGTCCTTTAGCAGGCGGGCGACATGGCCGGTGGCTTTCACATTGTAGAGGGCTTTTTCGATTTTGCCCTCGGAGTCGATGACGAAGGTGGAGCGGAGGACGCCGGTGATGGTCTTGCCGTAGTTCTGCTTCTCGCCGTAAGCGCCGTACGCCTTGTGGACCTCCAGGCCGGGGTCGGAGAGCAGGGGGAAGGTCAGGGCGTCGCGCTCGGCGAACTGCTGGAGCTTGGCGGGCTTGTCCTTGGAGACGCCGAGGACGGTGAGGCCGTGGCCGGTCAGCGCGTTCAGGTTGTCGCGGAAGTCGCAGGCTTGTTTGGTGCACCCAGGGGTCATCGCGGCGGGGTAGAAGTACAGGATGACGCGTTTGCCGCGGAAGGACTTCAGCGAGACCTCTTCGCCGCCGGCGTCGGGCAGGATGAAGTCCGGTGCGGCGTCGCCGGGCTCAAGTCTGGACTGGCTCACTTCGCCTCCGCGTGGCGTGCTCTGGAATATCCGGGTCGCGACGGCAACAAACTACCGGGTCGGGCGGCGTCCGGGGGCCGTACCCGACCTGCCACACTGATCACAGACGAGACAACAGGAGGGGATCGTCATGGCGGACACCGATCCCGAGGCGCTGGAGCGGAAGATCGAGCGCACCCGGACGGAGCTGGCGCGCACGGTCGACGCCATCGCGGACCGGGTCAGCCCCAAGCGGGTCGCGGAGCGCAACGTGGCCAGGGTGAAGGCGCAGGCCGAGCATGTCGTCACGACGATCGGCGACTTCGTGGGCGGGGGAGCGCAGCGGCCGAACGGGGCCGGACGCGGGCTGGGCGCCACGAGCCCGGTCGCGAACGGGGCCGCGCCCGCCGCGGCGAACGGGGCGGCGAGTCCCGGCGAGGCCGAGGGATGGGAGGACGAATACCCGCCCCCCAACATCGCGCCCATCCTGATCGGCGTGGGGGTCGCCCTGGCCATCGGCGCGGCGATCATCATCATGCGCCGCCGCCGGAGGTAGCACGCCGTTATCCGGCGCTGTTCGCGTTCGTACGGCTCCTCGCCGCACCGGCGCCAAAAAGGGGCTGCCCGGTTGTCCTCACAGGAAGGCCTTGCCCTCGCCTCGGTAGGTCGGGACGGTTCCGGTGATTTCTGGGCCCTCGATGAGGTGGAGGGCGGGGAAGTGTTCGCAGAGTTCGCCGGCTTTGGCGTGGCGGAACCAGACGCGGTCGCCGACGCGGAGGTCGTGGGCGGCCTCGCCGAGCAGAGGCGTCTGCACTTCGCCCGCGCCCTCGTCGGGGTGGTAGCGCAGGCCGGCCGGCAGGTACGGCTGCGGGAGCCGGGTCGGGCCGGGAGCGCCGGAGGCGTGGTAGCCGCCGCCCAGGACGGTGGCCACGCCGGGGGCGGGTTTGCGGACCACGGGCAGGGCGAACAGGGCGGCGGGGATGCCGGTAAAGTCGCGGTAGAAGTCGAAGAGGCGCGGGTGGTAGAAGCCTGAACCGGCGGCTACTTCGGTTATCGCCCTTTCTCGTACTGTTCGCTCAATGCTGCCGGTGCCGCCGCCGTTGACGAATTCGAGGTCGGCCACCTGGCGTACGGCTCGGACGATTCGGCCCCGGCGGACGATGAGCTCGCGCTGGGACAGGGCTTGCATCCAGCGGACGGCTTTGCCGTACAGGCCGGGGAGGTTGTCGCCGACGCCGGCGATCTGGGACTCGTACGACAGGAGCCCGACGAGCCGGAGGCCGGGGCGTTTGGCGATGTGGGCGGCGAGTTCGGTGGCTTGGTCCGGTTCGCGGACGGGGGAGCGAAGCGCACCCGCGCGGAACTTCCCCGCCATGGTGATAAATCCGGCGTCGATATCAAGACATATCCGGATTTCGTGGGGGAGGCCGTCGAGGAGGTCCAGGTGGTCGGAGGAGTCGATGGTGAGGGTGATCTCGCGGGCCGCTCGGGCGTCGGCGCCCAGGGTGGCGATGGCGGCGCGGTCGGCGGTCGGGTACGCGACGAGGATGTCGGTGAAACCACAAGAAGCCAGCCACAATGCTTCTTCGAGCGTGTACGCCATGATTCCGGCGAAGCCCTCCATCGCCAGCACACGTTCCAGGATCGCCCGGCTCCGGATGGACTTGCTGGCCACCCTGATCGGCTTCCCGGCGGCCCGCCGGACCATGTCGGCGGCGTTGGCGCGCAACGCGTCCAGGTCCAGCACCGCGAAGGGCGGTTCGAGCGCCGCGGTCGCCCGGTCATAACGGGCTGCCGAGGCTTCAGCAGATGTCATGAAATCTCCAGGCATCGCGGTCGATGTCTGCTAGGCAGCTTAGTCCGCCCGGCGTATGTGAGCTGGGTTCATGTTAACCGGCTACGTCGCAAACAATCCGGCTTCGCCCCTGCATGATCGGGCAAAGTGGCGGGTGAGCCGCCCGGTGGCCGCCGCGTCCGTGTATCCCTGGATGACCATGAGCACGGTTGAGGAGATCCTGGCCGGCGGGCACTCCACCGCGAGCCGAGCCCGGCGCAGAATGCTCGCCAGACAGGCCACCAGGAGGCTACGCCCCGGCCGCGACTCGGCGGGCGTCGTGGTGGCGGCCGCCCTCGCGATCGTCGCCTGGGGGAGCACGGCCGAGATGGTCGTCTCCTGGCTGGGCGGGCCCGCGGCGTGGCCGGGAATGTCCCGCCTGGTGGCCAGGACCTGGGGCGACGCACTCGTCCCTGGCCTGGCGCTCGCCGCCATCACGGCCGGCGTGGTCCTGATCCTGCTGGCCCTGCTGCCGGGACGGGTGAAGCTGATCGCCCTGGAGACCGCCGACGAGGGCGTGACCATGGGCCTGACCCGGCAAGGGCTGCGCCGTACCCTCGTGGCGGCGGCGCTCACCGTGGACGGCGTGGACGTGGCACGCGTCCGCCTGCGGCACGGCCAGATCGAGGTGACCGTGGTCACCGACGCCGACCGCACCGGCGACCTGCTGCGCGAGGTGGGCGCCGCCGTCGGCGACCGCCTGCAGAGCCTGGCCCTGCACGGCCGCCACGAGGTCGTGGTACGGCTCCGCCGGAGGAGAATCTGATGGCCAACCGCATCGGCATCGGCATCGTCGGCACGCTCCTGCTGCTCGCCGGCCTGTACGCGCTCTGGGCCAGGGACGCCCACCCCGACCTCGCCATCCTCGACCCCGGCTTCTTCGCCGCCCACATCTGGGCCTACATCATCGCCGCCGCCGTGCTCCCCGCCGCCGCCGCCATCGCCACCCGCTGGCTCATCTTCGCCCTCGCCCTGCACCGGTACGGCACCCGCCACGGAACCGGCACCGCCATGCTCGGCGTCGCCCTCCAGGGCCTGGACCGCGTCGACAAGCTGACAGTCCGGGTCGTCTGCGGCGAGCGCACCCGCATCCACGTCCGCTGCCGCCCCGGCGCGTCCCTGGGCGAGGTGGCCCGCCGCCTCGACCAGCAGGCCATCACCCGCGTACGCGGCGTCCTCGGCCCGAGCGCCGACCTCCCGGTCCTGGTGCGCCTGCACGTCACCCGGCTGTGAGTCGGGCCTTGTGCTTGGCTCGGGTGGCGGGTGCGATCGGCATGTCACCGCTGGCGCGGCGGGCGAGGGCCAACCCGGCGGCGAGGCAGGCGAGCGGGACGACGGGCACCACATACCGGTGGTCGAACGCGGCCACCAGCGGCGGCAGGAATGTCAGTGTCATCGCGGCGGTCCAGGGCAGCAGCGCGGGTGTCAGGTCCGCGAATCGGCCGCGGACCAGTTTGACGAGCATCCCGCCCAGCCCGGCGAGCAGGATCGCCGCGAGGAAGGGTCCGCGCAGGTAGCCGTGTTCCTGGTAGGCCCGGAGCCAGCCCGCGTACGGCTCGACGATCCGGGTCTCGGCGCTGGAACCCTGGTACTCGACGGTCAATTGGGTGGCGGTTCGCCCGGCCGAAGCGACCTTGTCGGGGAACGGTCGTACCGAGTCGGGGAAGACATATGCGCTTTGCGGGCCCGGCGAGGGATATATCCGGCGGTTCCATTCGAAGGCCCAGAGGGCGTCGCCGAGGCCGGTGAGCAGGAAGTCCAGGGGCTGGCTGCGGATGGCCAGCGAGGTGAACTCGCCGGTCAGTTCCTCCTTTTCGGCCCCGCTGCGGACGATGGGGGACTTCGGGTCCCAGATGTAGACGGGCGCGGCCAGCCGAGGACCCGCTTCCGGGCAGAGGACCGCCAGCTCGGGGCGAGGGTCCATGATCCGGCAGTCGGCGAAGGTCATTGTGCGCGACCACATCCAGACGTTGCTGCCGCCCAGGCCGAACGAGCCGTGCACGGCGTTGAACCAGGTCGCGTACCCCCCGATCACGACCCCGGCGGCGAGCACGCCCGCCCCCACCGCCCGCCAGCTCGCCCGCCTGAGCAGCAGCCAGACCACCGCGACGATGACCAGGGGCAGCCCCAGCGTCCGCGTGACCGTCGCCATCCCGAGCAGGCCGAGCCCGGCCACCACCGCCCACGGCGCGGGCCGCCACAGCAGCAGCACGACCGCCATGACCACCAGGAAGGTGAACAGCAGATCGGCCATCATCAGATGCTCCAACTGCACCTGATGCACATCCAGCAGAACGGGCGCGGCGGCCAATGCCGAACCCCACGCAGGCAATCCAGCCCGCAACAACACCGCGTAGATCGCCACAGCCATCGCGATCCCCATCAGATGCTGCACGACCACAACAACCTGCACGCTGTCGAAGAACCACAGGAACAGCGAGTACCCCGCCGGCCGAGACGGCAACGGCCGCAGATCAACAGCCGAACTCAGATAAGAGAACGAATCCGCCCAAAACCACAAAACCGGCCGATACCCCAGCACCGCCAGCCCTCGCACGACAACACCCGCGAGAAGCACCCCCCCAAACAACAGGTGCACACCCCACCGCGAGCGGATCATCACCCTGGCCTCCTCATTCGGGTCGCCAGAATACTGCCGATCCCGAGTACGCCCCGCCGCTCGCTAGCACTCCACGATGTTGACGCCCACGTGGGACTCCGCCTCGATGACGTTGACGGCCAGGCCGCCCCTGCTGGTCTCCTTGTACTTGGTGGACATGTCTCGCCCAGTGGTGCGTACGGTGTGAATGGCCTTGTCCAGCGAGACGAAATGGCGGCCGTCGCCGCGGAGGGCGATTCGGGCGGCGGCGATGGCCTTGATGGAGGCCACGGCGTTGCGTTCGATGCAGGGGATCTGCACCAAGCCGCCGATGGGGTCGCAGGTGAGGCCGAGGTTGTGTTCGATGCCGATCTCGGCGGCGTTCTCGACCTGTTCCGGCGTGCCGCCGAGGACCTCGGTGAGCCCGGCGGCGGCCATCGAGCAGGCCGAACCGACCTCACCCTGGCACCCGACCTCGGCACCGGAGATGGAGGCGTTCTCCTTGAAGAGCACCCCGACGGCGCCCGCGGTGAGGAGAAAACGGACCACGCCCTCATCGTCGGCGCCGGGGATGAACCTGGAGTAGTAGGTCAGAACGGCAGGGATGATTCCGGCCGCGCCGTTGGTGGGGGCGGTGACGATGCGCCCGCCCGCGGCGTTCTCCTCGTTGACGGCCAGGGCGAACAGGGTGACCCAGTCCATGGCCTGGAGGGGATCACGTTCGGCGGATTCGCTCTGCAGGCGGCGCTGGAGCTGATGCGCGCGCCGGCGGACCTTGAGACCGCCGGGAAGCACACCCTCCCGCGAGGAACCCCGGCGGACCGATTCCGACATGACCTCCCACAAGTGGAGAAGCTGGGATTTGATCTGCTGATCGTCGCGGCCGAAGGCGCGCTCATTGGCGAGCATTAAGCCGGAGATGGACAGACCGGTCTCGGCGCAGTGGCCCAGGAGCTCGGCAGCCGTGGTGAACGGGTGCGGGAGCACGGTGTCGTCGGGTTTGATGCGATCCGCGCCGGTGGCGTTCTCGTCCACGACGAAGCCACCCCCGACCGAGTAGTAGATCTTCTCCCGCAGCGGGTTCCCATCGGCGGTGTACGCGGTGAAGCGCATGCCGTTCGGATGGTGCGGCAGGGAGATCTTGCGCTCGAAGACGAGATCCTCGCCGACCACGAACGGGATGTCGTGGCCGCCGAACAGCCGGATCGTCCCGGTCGACCGCATCTCGGCCAGCCGGGATTCGACCGCTTCCACGTCGACCGTTTCCGGTTTCTCGCCCGACAGCCCGAGCAGGATGGCCTTGTCGCTGCCGTGACCTTTGCCGGTCAGGCCGAGCGAGCCGTACAAAATGACTTCGACGCGGGCGGTCTTCTCCAGGAGGCCGTCCTGGCTGAGCGCGCGCGCGAATCGGTGGGCGGCCGCCATCGGGCCGCCCGTGTGGGAACTGGACGGCCCGATGCCGATCTTGAACAGGTCGAAGACGCTGATCGCCATTGATCTGTGCCCTTGCTAGTGGGCTATTCGCCCGCGGTGAGGGTGCCGTATTCCTCGGCGGTCAGCAGGTCGGTCGGGTCGGCCTCGATCCGGATCCGGAAGAGCCAGCCCTCGCCGTAGGGGTCGGAGTTGACCAGGGACGGGTCGTCCACGACGGCCTGGTTGGTTTCGACCACCTCGCCGCTGACGGGGGAGTAGATGTCGCTGACCGATTTGGTGGATTCCACCTCGCCCACCGCGTCTCCGGCCGCGACCGTGCCGCCCACCTCGGGCACCTGCACGTAGACCACGTCACCGAGCGCCTCAGCGGCGTACTCGGTGATGCCGACCGTCACCGTCAGTCCGTCATCGAGGCCGGCCACCCATTCGTGCTCTTTGGTGTAGCTCAGCTCGCCGGGGATGGTGCTCACTTCTTCCTCCTGTAGAAAGGCAGGTCAACGACGTCGACCGGTTCGCGCGTGCCGCGGATGTCCACGGCTAGATCGTCATTTTCCGACATTTCCGCCTGCACGTACGCCATCGCGATCGGCTTGCCCAGCGACTGCGACGGCGCGCCGCTGGTGACCTCGCCGACGACCGCCCCGGACGCGTCCACGACCGGGTAGCCGTGCCGGGGGACCCGCCGCCCGCGGGCGACCAGGCCGACCAGGCGGCGGCGCGGTTCGGTCTTGGTCTCCAGTGCGGCACGTCCGATGAAATCGCCGGGTTTGTCGAACTTCACTACCCGGCCGAGGCCCGCGTCGAACGGGGTGGTCTCTTCGGTGAGCTCGTTGCCGTACAGGGCCATGCCGGCTTCCAGCCGGAGGGTGTCGCGGGCGGAGAGCCCGGCCGGGCGCGCGCCCGCGGCGGTCAGAGCCCGCCAGAGCGGTACGGCAGCCGCGTTCGCGATGAACAGCTCGAAACCATCCTCACCGGTGTAACCCGTGCGCGCGATCAGCGCCTCGGCGCCCGCCACGACACCGGGCAGCCCGGCGTAGTACTTCAGGCCGTCCAGATCGGCGTCGGTGAGCGTGGCCAGGATCTCCTGCGAGCGAGGGCCCTGGATGGCGATCAGCGCGTACTCCTCGGAGCGGTCGGCCACCTTCGCCTCGAACCTGGCGGCCCGGTCGGCGAGTTCGGCGGCGACGCGCGGGTAGTTGGAGGCGTTCGCGCAGACCATGAACTCCTCGGCGGTCAGCCGGTAGATGATCACGTCGTCCAGCACGCCGCCGTCGGGGGCGCAGATCACCGTATAGCGGGCTTTCCCGGGCGCGAGCGTGCTCAGCTGGCCGGTGAAGGCGTAGTCGAGGGCCTCGCCCGCCTGCGGTCCGGTCACGAAGATCTCCCCCATGTGGGAGAGGTCGAAGAGCCCGGCGTCCGAGCGCACCGTGTTGTGCTCGGCGGACTCGCTGCCGTAGCGGAGCGGCATCAGCCAGCCGGCGAAGTCGGTGAGAGTCGCGCCGAGGCTCTGATGAACCTCGTGCAGCGGTGTCTGTCGTGGCATAGGGCGCACCTCAGGCAGGGTCGGATGTTCTGCATCCTCCCCCTCTGTCATCGGTGCCTGAGAGCTTCGCCCGGATTTTGCCCGGACTTTCACCTTCGGCGAGGCGCAGGCCTGCTTTCCAGAGGACACCTGGCCCGCACGGTCCTTTGCCTTGAGAGGTTCGCGGGGAGGGCTTGCTCCTTCAGGGGACCTGGCCGGATGCCAGGCCGCTCTCCCGCGCGGGATCACCGGTGTCCGGCCAGCCTAGCCGAATCCGGGCCACGAAGTCGTCGAAGAGCCGGCCGTCCTCGTCGGCTTCCGGATGCCACTGGACGGCTGTGGTCCGCTCGTTCAGCTGTACGGCTTCGATGGTGCCGTCGTCGGCGGTCGCGGTGACGGTGAGACCGTTCGCCAGGCGGTCGATGGACTGGTGGTGGTAGTGGGCGGGGGTGATCTCGTCGGATTCGTAGATCTTGGCGAGTTCCGGCGAGAGCCGTACGGGAAGGCGGCCGAATGTGCCCGGAGCGGGGGAATGGCCGGTGTGGCCGACCACGTTGGGAACGTGCTGGTGCAGCGTCCCGCCGAGCGCGACGTTGAGCACCTGGAGCCCCCGGCAGATCCCGAGAAATGGCAACCCGCCCGCCAGCGCCGCCCGAACCAGCCCAAACTCGGCATCATCCCGAAATTTCCGGATATAGGAGGGAGCGGTGGTTGGGAGGGGGTCCGCGGCGTAGCGCGCCGGGTCGATGTCGCCGCCTCCGGCCAGGATCAGGCCGTCCAGCCGCCCGGTCAGCGTGGCGGGCTCCCCGGCGGGCGGCAGGATCACCGGCTGCCCGCCCGCCCGCTCGACGTGCCGCACGTAGTCGTACGGCAACAGCGCCGCCGTCATCTGCCACACCGTGTACGCCGCGGGCTCGACGTAACATGTGATCCCGATCACCGGCCTCACAGCGGCGTCACATAAGCGCCGGAAATACCACCGTCCACCAGGAACTCCGCCCCCGTGATGAAGGACGCGTCATCGGACGCCAGGAACGCCACCGCCGCCGCGATCTCCTCCGCCCGCGCGAACCGTCCCATCGGCACATGAACCAGCCGCCGCTGCGCCCGCTCTGGATCCTTCGCGAACAGCTCCCTGAGCAGGGGCGTGTCCACCGGCCCGGGACAGAGCGCGTTCACCCGGATGCCCTCCCGCGCGAACTGCACCCCCAGTTCCCTGCTCATCGCCAGCACCCCGCCCTTGGACGCCGTGTACGACACCTGCGACGTCGCCGACCCCATCACCGCCACGAACGACGCGGTGTTGATGATCGACCCCTTCCCCTGCCGTTGCATATAGGGCAGCACATGCTTGCAGCACAGGTACACGCTCGTAAGGTTGACCTCCTGCACCTTCCGCCAAACGTCGATCCCCGTGGTCAGGATCGAGTCGTCGTCGGTCGGCGAGATGCCCGCGTTGTTGAACGCGATGTCCACGCTGCCATAGGTGTCGTAGGCCACCTGGAACATCCGGATCACGTCGTCCTCGCTGGTCACGTCGGCCCGGACGAAGATCCCCCCGACCTCCGCCGCGACCTGGTCGCCGACGTTCTCATCCAGGTCGACCAGGACCAGTTTGGCCCCCTCCGCGGCGAACCGCTTGGCGGTGGCCAGGCCGATCCCCCCGGCGCCGCCGGTGATGACGGCCACCCGGTCCTGCAAACGCTGCATGTAAGCCTCTACTCCGATGCGATGAAGATGTTCTTGGTCTCGGTGAACGCGGCGAGCGCGTCCGGGCCGAGTTCCCGGCCGAGGCCGGACTGTTTGAAGCCGCCGAACGGCGTCCAGTAGCGGACGCTGGAATGCGAGTTGACCGACAGGTTCCCCGCCTCGACCGCCCGCGCCACCCGCAACGCCCGGCCCACATCCCTGGTCCAGATGGACCCGGACAATCCGTATGGCGTGTCGTTGGCGATCGCGATCGCGTCGGCTTCGTCCTGGAAAGGCACCACCGACACGACCGGCCCGAAGACCTCCTCGCGGAAGGCTCGATCCTCATCCCCGGTCAGCACGGTGGCAGGGAACCAGAAGCCGGGCCCCGCCGGGCATTCTCCCTGGAAGTACGGTCTCTCGACGAACGAGGCCACCCGCTCCCGATGCTCGGCACTGATCAACGGCCCGAGCGCCGTGTCCGGATCGCGGGGATCTCCGACCTTCAATTCCCGTACGGCCACCGTCAACCGTTCCAGGAACTCGTGATAGACGGAACGCTCCACCAGAATCCTGGACCGAGCGCAGCAGTCCTGCCCGGAGTTGTCGAACACCGCCATCGGCGCGGAGGCCGCGGCCTTGGCCAGGTCGGAATCGGCGAAGACGATGTTGGCGCTCTTCCCGCCCAGTTCGAGCGTGACGCGCTTGACCTGTCCCGCGGCCTTCGCGGCGATCTGCTTGCCGACCTCGGTGGATCCCGTGAAGACGATCTTGGCGACCTCGGGGTGGTCCACCAGGCGGGCTCCCGCGACCTCCCCTGCGCCAGGCAGGACCTGGAGCACCCCCTCGGGGAGGCCCGCCGCCAGGGCCAGCTCGGCCAGCCGCAGCGCCGTCAGCGGAGTCCATTCGGCCGGTTTCACGATCACCGTGTTCCCGGCGGCGAGGGCCGGGGCGACCCCCCACATCATGATCACCATCGGGAAGTTCCACGGCACGATCACCCCGACCACGCCGAGCGGCTCCTGGAAGGTGATGTCGATCCCGCCGGGGACGGGGATCTGCTTGCCGTGGTTACGCTCGGGCGCGCCCGCGTAGAAGTGCAGGACATCGCGGACGTTCCCGGCTTCCCACCGGGCGTTGCCGACGGTGTGGCCGGAGTTGGTGATCTCCAGCTGGGCGAGCTCCTCAGCGTGCTCCTCGACCTGTCGGGCGAAGGCGCGCAGCAATCGCGCCCGATCCCCGGGCGATATTTCGCGCCATGTCCGAAAAGCTGCCCGGGCTCGTTCCACTGCGCGGTCGACTTCGGCGGCGTCGGCGAGCTCAATGTCGGCGACGACCTCCTCAGTGGCCGGGTTGACGATCTTCACAGTGGTTCGAACCCCCGGGACGTCTGCCGGTCGGTGGCGGCCGTGTCGAAGGTGGTCGGCTCTGCCTTGGCTTGGTTGACGGTCTTCATAGTGGTTCGAACCCCCGGATCGTCTGCCGGTCGGTGGCGGTCGCGTCGAAGGTGGCTGGCTCTGCCTTGGCTTGGTTGACGGTCTTCACAGTCGTTCGAACCCCCGGAACATCTCCCAGTCCGTGACGGCCGCGTCGAAGGCGGCCAGTTCCACCTTGGCGTAGTTGGCGTAATGGTCTACGACATCCTGCCCGAAGGCGGTGGCGGCCAGCGTGGACCCCGCGAACAGGTCGAGCGCGTCGCGCAGCGTCGCCGGGACGGTCTCCGCGCCGGAAATATAGGCATTTCCGCCGTAGGGGTCCTCCAGCGGGAGCTCGTTCTCGATGCCGTACAGCCCGGCCGCGATCAGCGCGGACACCGCCAGGTAGGGGTTCACGTCGCCGCCGGGCACCCGGTTCTCGATCCGGAGCCCGTGGCCGTGGCCGACCAGGCGGAGCGAGCAGGTGCGGTTGTCGATGCCCCATTTGACGGCGGTCGGGGCGAACGAGCCGGGGACATACCGCTTATATGAGTTGATGTTGGGCGCGTAGAGGAGGGTGAGTTCCCGCATCGCGGCCAGTTGCCCGGCGATGAAATGCTGCCCGATCTTGGACAGGCCGTAGGGCTCGGACCCGGCCATCACCGGGGTGCCGTCGGCGTCCCTCAGCGATATATGGATATGGCAGGAATTGCCCTCACGCTGGTTCGGCTTGGCCATGAAGGTCAGCGACATACCCTCCTGGGCCGCGATCTCCTTCGCGCCGTTCTTGTAGATCGAGTGGTTGTCGCAGGTGGCGAGCGCGTCGGTATACCGGAACGCGATCTCGTGCTGCCCCAGGTTGCACTCGCCCTTGGCCGACTCCACGTAGAGCCCCGCGCCCTCCATACCCAGCCGGATCCGCCGCAGCAGCGGCTCCACCCGGGAGGTGCCGAGCAGCGAATAGTCCACGTTGTAGAGGTTCGTGGGGGTCAGATCGCGGTACGCGTTCCGCCACGCCTCCTCATAGCTGTCGGCGTACACGCAGAATTCCAGCTCGGTCCCCACATACGCCCCCCAGCCGCGCTCGCCCAGCCGGGCCAGCTGGCGGCGCAGGATCTGCCGGGGCGAGGCCGTGACGTCGGAGCCGTCCTCCCAGACCAGATCGGCCAGGACCAGCGCCGTACCCTCCTGCCAGGGGACCCGGCGGAGCGTGGCCATATCGGGCTTGAAGACGAAGTCCCCGTAACCACGATCCCAGGACGACATCGCGTAACCGCTGACGGTGTTCATCTCCACGTCCACCGCGAGCAGGTAGTTGCAGCCCTCGGCCGCGTGGCGGAGCACCTCGTCCAGGAAGTAGCGTGCCGACAGCCGTTTGCCCTGCAGGCGGCCCTGCATGTCGGTGAACCCCAGCAGCACCGTGTCGATCTTGCCTGCCTCGGCCTCAACTCGAAGCTGCTCCACAGTCAGCACGCGCGAGTCCCTTCTAAAAGTCTGGAATCAGACCAATGGAGGCATGCAAGCACCAGGCCTGTCAGCTCGTCAACAGCGGATTGGGCTAATCTTGGGCCATTTGGAGGGCGGTGCATGATGACGGAATCCTCACTCGTTTCGTTGCTCCGTCCGGTCCGCTCGGGGAACGCGTTCGAGGAGACCGTCGAGCGGCTGCTCCAGGCGATCAAGCTCGGCGTCGTCGCCCACGGCGCGAAAATGCCCCCGGAACGGGAACTCGCCGCCCAACTCGGCATCAGCCGCGTCACCCTGCGCGAAGCCATCCGTGCCCTGCAGGAATCCGGATATCTGGATGTACGCCGGGGACGTTACGGGGGCGCCTTCGTCGTCTACCAGCCGCCCGACCCGCGCCACGGCGACCTGCGCCGGGCCGTCAACGAGATGGGCCCCAGCGAACTCGACGACGCGCTCACCTTCCGGATGGCCGTCGAATGCGGCGCGGCCCAGGTCCTCGCCGACCGCGACCTCACCCCCGCCCAGATCGCCACCCTCCGCCGCAGGCTGTCCGACGTCAACGAGGCGGGCCCCTCCGACTACCGCCGCCTCGACACCGCCTTCCACCTGTGCATCGCCGAACTCACCGGCTCCCCACTGCTCGCCGCCGCCTGCGCCGACGCGCGCTTACGTGTCACCGACCTGCTGAACGCCATCCCCATCCTCAGCTTCAACATCCAGCACTCGGCCGACCAGCACGCCGCGATCGTCGAGGCCATCCTGAACCGCGACCCCGACCGCGCCCGCCAGGCCGTCGCCGAACACCTGGAGGGCACGGCCGCCCTGCTGCGGGGCTTCCTGGCATAAGAGGGCGGGTTGCTCGCCGTTATCTGGCGCCGGTCGCGCTGCGCGCTGGGAGGCCAGGGGCTGGGTACCATCGAAGATCGGGGCATTATGACTGAACTCTTCCAGCGCGGCATCGTCGATACGCAACGGTTGCCGTTGTTCGCGTTCTTCGTGGCGTTGATCGTGGCTTTCGTGTTCACGAGGATCAACGTGCGGTTGATCCGGGCGGAGACGCGCTGGTGGTTCAAGAACGTCAACGTGGGCGACATGCACATCCATCACGTGGTGTTCGGGGTGGTGCTGATGCTGCTCGGCGGGGTGGCCGGGCTGATCGTCTCGGGGGTATCGGTCGGGTGGCACGCGGTCACGGCGGCGGTCTTCGGGGTCGGGTCCGCGCTGGTGCTGGATGAGTTCGCCCTGATCCTGCACCTGCGCGATGTCTACTGGGCCGAGGAGGGCCGCACCTCGGTGGACGCGGTGTTCGTGGCCATCGCGGTCACCGCCCTGCTCCTGCTCGGCCGCCGCCCGCTCGACTGGACCGTCTCGGACGGGATCGGGGCGGGTACGGCCTTTCTCGTCCTGAACCTGATCTTCGCCGTGATCACTCTGCTCAAAGGCAAGATCTGGAGCGGCCTGGTCGGCCTGTTCGTCCCCGTCTTCGGCTATGTCGGCGCGGTACGGCTCGCGCGTCCCGGCTCGCCGTGGGCCCACTGGTTCTACACGGGCAACGACCGCAAGCTGGCGCGCGCCCTCCACCGCGAGGAGCGCTGGCGCCGCCCGGTGATCCGAGCCAAAATCGCCGTTCAGGAGTTCGTGTCGGGACGGCATGACCTCCCGCGTTAACCGAAAGCGTTAACGGACGGTCGTCGCGGGCAGACGACTGGTATGCGACTCATCACGAAATTTCGGGAATTGAAGGCTATGGCCAAGCAGCGGCTGGGGGCTCGGACCGGGAACCGGCGGCTGGCGGCCGAAGGCCGTACCGAGACGGCGGAGGCGCGGCTGCTCCGGACCAAGGACATGATCAAGGCCACGGCTCGGAAGATCCGCAGGGAGTTCCGCTCCGCCCGGTGACGTCAGGGCCGGGCCCCGCAAGGATCTTGGGTTGATGCCCTATTCGAAGGGGTCGATGTCGGTTTCTTCGGCGATGCGCATCGACAGGTCCTCGTACCAGAGCAGGGCGAAACGCTTGACCCGGGCGATCTGCTCCGGGGGGAGGCCGTACTCGGCGTAGGCGTCCTCGTCGTAAACGAGGGCGGTCTCCAGCTCGAAAGCCAGCCCCTGCTGGGTGAAGCCCTCCTCGAAGTGCGCGCCCAGGCGTTCCAGGTCATCGAAGGAATATCGCTCGCTGAGGGCGGTCGCGTCGATGAGGTCCCGGGGGAGCGCCCGGTTCAGCACCGCCCCCACCTTCATGCCCGCGACGTCGTCCAGATCCGCCACCGGCCGGTCGTCGATCAGCACCGGCGGCCGCTGCAGCGGTGCCTTGAGCACATTGACCGGGCAGTCCTGCTCGGGCACCACCGGATCCGAGACCACCATCCTGGCCTGCAGCGGGCTCCCCGGCCGCTGCTTCACCGCCAGACCGTCCTCCCGCAACGCCTCGGCCACCTGGTCGGCGATGTCAACCAGCGGCAACTCACTGACCGTGACAAAGTCCAACCCCCGGCTCGGCCGCTCGACCAGCCCATGCGCCCGCAGCGCGTACGCCCCGGCCAGGCGCAGGCCGTAGCTCGGGTCCACCTCGCACACGGCGTCGAGAACCCGCTCGTAGAAGGGCGTCAGCCGCATCACCACAGGATCCGCGCGAACGCTCGAATCGTCATGATCGCAGTATGCCCGTCCTGATCAGGCCGTATCCAGCGGATCCCACGCCTTAGGCCGGGGGCGCCCAAGAAAATGAGCGGTCCGCCGGGTTGCTCGCCGTCATCCGGCGCCGTTAACGCCGGTGACGGTTCTCGCCACACTGGCGCCGGGAGTGGCTGCGGCATTTGACACGACCTCAGGTAGGCCTGGCAGAAGCTCCGGCATCGGCGGGGAAATCCGCCCGAATCCCCGCCTGCGTGGCGTCACCGGAAGGGGACAGGGGGACTCTGTTAGATGTTCCTAGAGGGACGGCCGGAGGGCGCCGTCGAGGGCTGACAGGGCCTGGTCGGTAAGCAGCTGTCGGTGGGAGTCCGGGTAGCCAGCCTCGGACCAGGCCAGGCAGGCGGCATCCAGGAACCCGAGGTATCCATACAGCGCGTAATCTACGCCTTCTGTGTCGTCGAGCTCCAGGACCTCGTGGAGCAGTCGAACGTACTGCCACCGGCTGCGTTGCCGGATGGCGGCGGCCTCGGCGGGCTCGCCGCTCGGCGCCAGGAACGGCCCGCGCCAGCCGGCCGCCCACTCTTTCACGGTGTCCAGGTAGATCCCGATGCTGACGGCAAGCCGTTCCAGTGCCGTCGCACCGGATCTGAGCGTGGCGTCGGCGGCGCGCTGCCGGTCGAGCAGCCGGCCGATCGCGGCCTCGACCACCGCCACGTAAAGCTTGCTCTTGCTGCCGAAGTAGCGGTGCACCAAGGCCTGGGACGCACCGGCCGTCGCAGCCACCTGATCGACGGAAACATGCTCGTATCCGGCCCGTGAGAACGCTTCCCCAGCGGCGCGCAGAATGGCCTGCCTGCGCGCCTCCTCGCCGAGGCGCTGCCTGGGGCGCCGATCACTTCGTCGCATGCGCCGACATTACA
Organism: Acrocarpospora sp. B8E8; assembly: GCF_039871605.1. NCBI lineage: Bacteria > Bacillati > Actinomycetota > Actinomycetes > Streptosporangiales > Streptosporangiaceae > Acrocarpospora > Acrocarpospora sp. B8E8. Next base: position 39,902 of record NZ_JBDPLV010000033.1, read on the forward strand.
CCAGCTACTGAGTTAGGCTCACTAGCGTGACGTCGTGGAGAGAACATGCGATCTGGTGGCACGTGTACCCGCTGGGTTTTACCGGCGCCGAGCCCGGGGCCGCGCCGCCCGGCATGCCGGTGCGCCACCGCCTGCGACACCTGGAGCCGTGGCTGGACTATGCCATTGAGTTGGGCTGCTCGGGCTTGCTGCTGGGCCCGATCTTCGCCTCGGAGACACACGGATACGACACTCTCGACCACTTCAGCATCGATCCCCGGTTGGGTGACGAGGCGGACTTCGACCGGCTGGTGCGCGCCGCCCGCGACCGGGGCCTGCGGATCGTCCTGGACGGGGTGTTCAACCACGTGGGCAGGGGGCACCCGAAGTTCGCCGATCCACACTTCGCGCACTGGTTCGTACCCGAGGGAGCAGGGCACCGCACGTTCGAGGGGCACCACGGGCTGGTGACGCTCAACCACGACCATCCGGACGTGCTTGACCACGTCGTGCGGGTCATGGATCACTGGTTGAGCCGCGGCGCGTCGGGGTGGCGGCTGGACGCCGCTTACGCTATGCCGGCCGCCTTCTGGCACAAGGCGCTCACTCAGATCCGCCCGCGCCATCCGGACGCCTGGTTCGTCGGCGAGATGATCCACGGCGACTACGGGGACTACGTGGCGCGGAGCGGGCTGGACTCGGTAACTCAGTACGAGCTGTGGAAGGCCATCTGGAGCTCGCTGAACGACCGCAACCTCTTCGAGTTGGCCTGGGCCGTGGACCGGCACAACGCCTGCCTCCGCTCGTTCCTGCCGCTCACGTTCGCTGGCAACCACGACGTGACCAGGCTGGCCACCCGGCTCGACGACGAGCGCTATCTCGGCCACGCGCTGGCGGTGCTGTTCACCGTGGGCGGGCTGCCCAGCGTCTACTACGGTGACGAGCAGGCCTTCCGCGGGTTGAAGGAGGATCGGGCGGCGGCGATGACGCGATCCGGCCCGCCTTCCCCGCTAGTTCGGGTGAGCTCGATCCCGCCGGGTGGCCGGTGTACCGGCTGCACCAACGCCTGATCGGGCTGCGGCGCCGCCATCCGTGGCTGGTGCGGGCGCGCACCGAAGTGCGCCATCTGACCAACACGGCCGTCGCGTTCGAAGCCGCGGACGACGGCGCGGGCAGGTTCCTCACCCTGCTCAACCTGGGCGCGCAGGCATACCGATTCCCGCTGGACGGCGCCGGGCTCGCCGTTGCCGAGACCTCGGGCGGGGACCCTCACGACCCCTGCCTGGTACCCGCCCACGGGTGGACGATCGTCACATCTCGTAACGGCCTGCATGGCCGCTGACCGAGGGGTGCTTGCCCTTCCACGCCGACACCACCGGCCGGATCAGCTCCCACCACTCGTCCGACAGATCGCTGGGATATGGCTCGCTCGCCCATAACTGTCAGTTGAGCGTGTCGGCACCAAGGGTCAATCTGCTTCCGGAAAGTCCCTACGGGCGTGCGGGTATCAACAGCTCATGCGCTCCCGAAACGCCCTCTTTAGGAGCTTCCGGTGAGGGAGCGGATTGCTAGGCCTAAGCCGAGGGTGATGACGATTAAGGCGGTGCCGATTGGGGCGAGGGTGGAGATTCTGGAGAGGAGGCCTGTGCCGGTGGTGGTTAGGCGGTCGAGGCGGCTTGCCAGTTTGACCAGGAGTAGGCCGGTGGCGGTTAGGGTGGCGGCCATGCCGATGCCGTAGGCGGCGACCAGGCCGACGCCGAACCAGGTGCGGCCGAGGGCGATTGCGCCGAGGAGCACGATCAGGGCGGATGGGCTCGGCACGAGGCCACCGGCGATGCCCATGCCGACCAGTCCGATCCGCCGCCCGCTGCGCGCAGCCTGCTTGGGCTGCTCCGGCTCAGGAGATTCGAGATCCGCGAGAACCTCGACGTCGCTCCGCTCAAGAGTCGTGACACTACCGGCTCTCTCGGTTGCAAGTGCGTGCCCGTGACCATGTCCGTGCCCGTGACCATGTCCGTGTTCTTCCGCGTGATCGGGTGCGTGGCTGTGTTCGTCGGCGTGCTCATGTCCGTGGCCATGGCCGTGCCCATGTCCGTGCCCGTGCCCGTGCCCATGTCCGTGCCCGTGCCCGTGACCATGTCCGTGCCCGTGCCCGTGCCCGTGACCATGTCCGTGCCCGTGGCCGTAGGCAGTTCCGTCGCGGTTGCCCTTGAGGGAGGTCCAGAGGAGGCGGGCGCCGATGGCGGTGATGAGGAGGCCGCTGGCCAGGCCTAGCCAGGCGAGGACGGAGTCGCCGGCCAGGGCGGAGAAGGCGCTCAGGAGGAGGCCGACGACCAGGACGCCGACGGTGTGGGTGACGGTGACCGTCATGCCGACGACGAGGGCGTCGCGGGGGCGGCCGCGGCGGCCGGCCAGGTAGGCGGCCATGATGGTCTTGCCGTGGCCGGGGATGAGGGCGTGGCCCGCGCCGAGGACGGCGGCGAGGAGGACGGCCAGCAGGCCCACGGGGACGGTGAGCGAGGTGGAGCCGACCAGGTCGGTGAAGGTGCGGTCGAGACCGGCCAGCCAGGAGCCGATCGGACCGGGGGCGGAGATGCCGGGGGTCGAGATCCTCTGGGTGGAAGCCGTCTCGGGCAGGCCGGGGATCGTGCCGTTGGGGTCGACGGTCACAGTGGTGGCGCGCTGGTCGAGGGGGGAGGCGAGCAGGTCCTCCGGGTAGGCGCGGAGTTCGTTGGAGACGCTCGTGACGGGGAGGCCGGTGGGCGCGAGCCGTACCGAATCTGAGGAGAGGGTGATCTCGCGCCAGCCGAGGCGGTCGGCGAGGAAGTCGTCGGTGAAGGCGATCGTGCCGGTGGGGGTGGTGGCGGCGGTGAGGGCGCAGGTCAGGCGGCTGGTCTTGAGGCCGCCCTGGCCTGGGTGGTAGGCGAAGGAAGCGGTGTCGACCTGCCAGGGGATGGGGGAGCCGCCCACGGTGAGGCGCTGGGCGGCGATCAGGGCGGCGCACTGGGAGGTGGCGTGGGTCTGGGACTCGCCGGCCGAGACCGAACCGGAGGCGTCGGTGTCGATGGCCGGTTCCGACTGGAGCGTGGGGAGCTCGGCGGAGTCCACGACGGCGGTGTTCTCGACATGGTCGGCGTAGAGGCGCAGGCCGTTGTAGTGATTGACGGTGAAGTTGCCGAGCGGGTGTGCCTGCGCGACCGCGGGGATGGCCATCAGCACGGCCAGCGACGCGACGGCCACGACGAGCCCGGTCAGGGCCGCGGTGAGGGCCAGCCGGAAGCCGCGGCCGAGCCGGGATGGCCGCCGGGCGCCGTCGGCGCCGCGCAGGTCGGCCAGGTGGTCGAGGGCGGTGGTCATGAGAACCTCTGCAGGGCTGGGAGCTCCGGGTCGAAGCGCGGGTTGTAGGTCGTGACCAGGGCCTCGGACTTGGCTGCCGGGAGATCGAGCGCTCGCTCGATCTCGGCCCGGTGGTGGGCGAACAGGGCGTTGCGCCAGCCGGTGGCGGTCGCCTCCTTCGCGTACGGCAGGGCTTGGCGGGAGTCGCCGTTCCGGTGCAGGGCCCAGGCGAGCGCGTCGGCGGCGATCACACTGGGGTTGCGGTCGTATTCGGCCCGGGCATACGTGACGGCGGTCGCCGGGTCGCCGTGGTCGGCCTCGTACTCGGCCCAGGTGACGTCGTCGTAGACGCCGTTGGCGCGCATCAGCCCGCGCTGCGCGGTGAGCAGCCGCCACTGGCCGGAGGCGTCGCGGCCCAGTTTTTCGAGGACTTCGCCGTATTCGACCAGGTATTGGGTGAGGGGGAGGCGTCCGGTGACGCTCGCGTACTGGTCGGCGGCTTCGGCCAGGTTTCCGGTGAGCGCGGCGACGCGGGCCAGACCGGCCTGTGCGGGCACGAACTGCGGGTCGGCGGAGAGCGCCAGCCGGTAGTGCTCGCGGGCCCGGTCGAAATCGCCCGAGTGCACGGCCAGCTCGCCCAGGTAGTGCTGGCAGAAGGCGACATCGCCGGGGAGGTAGGCGTCGCGGAGCGCGTATTCGAGCATGCGGCGCGCGGTCACCTGGTCCCCGTGTAGCTCGGCGTCGTAGGAAGCCCGGGTGAAGGAGGAGACGCCCGGAGCGAGCTCCATCATCCTGGTGATCGCCTTCGTGGCCTGGTCATACGCGCCGAGCTGGGTGTGCGCGTCGGCCAGCACGCCGTACGCGACCGGTCCGTAAGGGTTGGCGGCGATGGCCTGGTCGGCGAGACGTACGGCGGCGGCGAAGTCGTGGCGGCCCGCCGCGAGCGCGGCCTGTCCGGTGAGCCCGGCGAAGTTGCCCGGCTTGAGCTCCAGCGACCGGGCGACGGCCTGTTCGGCTTTGGGATAGAACGAGGGATCCCCAGTGATTCTGGCCTGCTGAACGTAGGCGGCCCCGAGGGCGGCCCACGCGCTGTCGTCTTTCGGCAGCCGCTTCAAGCGGACCTGGAGCGCGGGGATCGAGCCTGGCGCGGAGCCGTTCGAACCGACCGCCACGGCGGGAGCCGCGGGGGCGGGAGCTTCGGATCCGGGGATCAGGGTGGCGCCCGCCGTGAGGACGACCGCCGCGAGGAGGGCCCCCGCGATGACGCCCACCGTGCGCTTTTTAGTGGGTACTTCCAGCATTTTGAGGACCTCCTTTGATATCCGTTTGCTGGCTCGGCCGCGCCTGTGTCTGGACTGAGGAACGCAGGGAGCGTAGCGACTGGAGAGACGAGGGAAGACGCAGGCTGAAGGCGGTCGAGCCCGCCGTGCCGGAGGCGCGGCCATGTAACAGCCGCCGCCGCGACAGCTCAGCCGCGGCGGCGGGGTCTGGATGGGTCAGGAACCGTTGAAGGTCTGGTTCACGGCCTGGTTGCTGGGGCCGGGGATGTACGGGAAGGTCGTCAGGAACGGCACGTCGTTCCGGTCGACCTTGTCGCCCGCCGCCAGGGCCGGGACCAGCTGGCCGGTCTGGGCGGCGCCCGCCATCGCCTGGAGGGCGATGTCCACCACGTCGTCGCCGAGGCGGCGGCCGTTCGGGAAGCCCTGCAGGTCACCCGCGAGCACGCCGAGCCGGTTCGGGCTGGCGGTCACCGGGATGGTGAGGTTGAGCCGCAGCATCTCCGACGGGCGCAGCTTGCCGGCGTCCTTGTTCAGGATCTGCGAGTTGAGGTCGGCCTTGATCGGGCCGTTCTTCTTCGCGATGCCGGTCAGGAAGATCTCGACGAGGTCGTCACGCGGGGTCTTGGGAGCCTTCAGGCCGTAGATGCCCTCCAGCAACATCGGCACCTCGGGGTGGGTGACCTTCTTCACCACGGCCGGGATGCCCGCGTCCTTGTCGGGGCTGAGCGAGTTGAAGGCGTCCTTCAGCGGGGCCGGGACCACGACCTCGTTGACCAGCGGCTGGCCCAGGCGCGAGACCTGGACGTAGCCCCTCGGGCTCCACTTGTCGGTGGTCGACCAGATGCCGACGACCGGGTTGCGCGTCACGTCGCCCTTGAGCGCGACTTCCTTCTTGGGCACCTGGACGGCCAGCGTGTGCACGTTGTAGCCGCGGGTGGTGTCCTGGCCGACCTCGGACAGGTTGCCGCCGTAGAGCAGGTCGAACACGCGCAGGTCGAGGAAGAAGGCCTCATCGGACTGGCCGGCGAACTGCTTGCCGCCGCCCTTGATGCCGTCCACGGCCTCACCGCGCACCTTGGCGTAGTCGGGGAACGACGCGGGGCCGGTGTTGCTCGGCGCGACGGTGCCAGAGCCGATCGTGGTGGTGCCCTTCTCGGTGATGCGCTTGAGCGTGTACTTCTGCTTGAACAGCAGGTTCTCGTCCTTCAGCGAGGTCACGGGGCCGTTGTTGTAGAGGAACGTGCCGCTGCCGTTCCCGCGCTTGTCGATGTTCTTGAAGGTCCACTGGTAGGTGACGTCGGGCTTGGCGTCACCATCGTTGTCGATCTTGATGTTGTAGCGGGAGTTGGTGTCGAAGAAGTAGAAGTTCGGGCCTCCGTTGGGCTCCTCGAACGGGATCCAGTTGGCGATCAGGGTGACCGTGTCGGTCTTGTCGGGGCTGACGAAGGCGTACACGTCGGTGTTGTCGTTGCGCGGGTCGCCGGAGATGAGCGGAGCCTCGCGGTGCGAGGAGGCGCTCGGGGCGGCCGGGCGAAGAAGCAGGATCGAGGAGGCGGCCAGCGCCCCCGCGACCCCAACGGCGATCAGGGATCGCCGGTTAATCCGGAGCTCCATGTCAAACGGTCCTCTCGGGACGGTAGGGAGGTTTGGGTCAGATGAGGTGTCCGGCCGGACTCCTCGACCGCCTATTCGCCCCATGGAGGCTCGCGGATTGGTTCTTTTTCAAAAAGTGTGGCCCCGGGGGTCCCGGGGCCACATTTCCGCAGGTCAGGTTACGGAGTGGTGCAGGTGTAGCCGGACGGCACGGCGGTGTTGCCGTTGGGACGGCTGCCTTGGAAGCCGAAGTTGCCGCTGCCTCCTGCCGGGAGGTTGCCGTTGTGGCTCACGCTCTTGGCGGTCACGGTCTGGCCGCTTTGCGTGAAGGTGGCGTTCCAGGACCCGGAGACGGTGTGGCCGGCCGGGAGGGTGAAGGTGACCGTCCACGAGGTGATCGGCGAGCTTCCGGCCGTGACGGTCACCGGCTGGATCACGTACCCGTTGTTCCAGGTGTTCTGGGTAGTGGCGACCACGGTGCAGCCGCCGCCGGTGCCGCCGCCGGTGGTGGTGAAGGTGACCAGGGACGAGTTGCCGGACAGGTTCCCGGCGCCGTCGCGGGCTCGGACGTAGACCTGGTACTGGGTGCTGGCGGTCAGGCCGGTCAGGGTGATCGAGTTGGTCGTCGGCGAGCCGAGCAGCGGGTCGGTCGTGCCCTGCTCGCGGTAGACGTTGTAGCCGGCCAGGCCGGAACCGCCCGAGTCGGTGGAGGCGGTCCAGGTGAGGGTCGCGCCGGAGGAGGTCACGCCGGACGCGGTCGGGGTGCCCGGTGTGGTCGGCGGAGTGGTGTCGGTGGTACCGCCGGTGGTGGTGAAGGTGACCAAAGTCGAGTTGCCGGACAGGTTGCCCGCGCCGTCCCGTGCTCGGACGTACACCTGGTACTGGGTGTTGGCCGTCAGGCCGGTGAGGGCGAGGGAGTTGGTGGTGGACTGGCCGAGCAGGGGGTCGGTGGTGCCCTGCTCGCGGTAGACGTTGTAGCCCGCCAGGCCGGAGCCGCCGCTGTCGGTGGAGGCGCCCCAGGAGATGGTCGCCCCGGTCGAGGTCACGCTGGACGCGGTCGGGGCGCCCGGTGTGGTCGGCGGGGTCGTGTCGGTGGGGGTGGTGCCGCCGCAGAGCGAGCACTCCTGGGCGGTGGAGGCGATGCCGTTGGGGCCGTTGAACAGGCGGGTGCCCCACGAGGTCAGCTGGTTGGGGTTGAAGTTGGTGACCTGGTCCAGGTACTCCACGCCGCCGCCGTTGCCGCTCCAGGACCAGCCGAGGTAACCGAGGCCACGGGCCTGCGCCTGGGCCATGATCGTGTCCTCGTCGGGGTTGCCGTCCGAGTGGTTGTGGCCGAACTCGCCGATCACCAGGGGGAGGTTGGCGGTCTGGAAGGCGTTCAGGTAGGCGTTGATCTCCGCCGCGGTGTCGAACACGCCGTACATGTGGATCGAGAAGACGGTGTTGCCCGTCGGGTCGGCGGCCTTCACGGACGCGGCCGTGTCGCGCATGGCGAACTGCCAGTCCTGGCCCCAGTTGGGGGCGTCCACCATCAGCAGGTGCTGGAAGCCGGCGTTGCGCATCCGGGTGATGGCCGCGCTGGTGGCCTGGGTCCAGTTCGGGGTGACCGCGTTGTTGCCGACCGGCTCGTTGCCGATGTTGATGATGACCGAGTTCTCCTGGCCGGTCAGCGCGCTCTGGATGCTGATCCAGTAGTTGACCGCCGCGTCCAGGCTGATCGACCCGCCCTGCTCGCCGAACCCGGTCGTGTCATGATTTTCCAGGATGCAGACCAGCCGGCTGGCCTTGCACAGCGAGATGATGTTGGCCACGTCGGCGGCGTTGTTGGCGGGCTGCCACCGGCCGCCGCTGAGCACGATGCGGACCGCGTTGGCGCCCTTGGCCTTGATGCTCGCGATCGAGCTCGTCTGGGTCGGGAACCAGGTGTGCGCGTGGCTGGTGCCGCGGATGATGAAGTTGTTGCCGTTGGCCTCGACGATGTTCCGGCCGCTGATCCGCAGGCCGACCGCGGCGTCGGCGGGGAGCGCGGTGACGAACAGGGACACGAGCAGGGCGAGGACCGTCGCACCGGATAGTGCGATCCGTTTTCTCATGATCTGCCTTTCTATATTAACCGGTTAAGCAAATGGCCGGAGAAGTGTGCCCCGGCGGATTGACCGCAGGGTCGGTTGGGCTGGTGAACCGGTCTTCTTGGGACGGCCCGGCGCGCTCCCAGACTCGGGGCATTTCGTGGGTGTGTACAGGATGTTGCGGGGAGCTGACCGTCCCGGTGGTGAACATCCAGGGCGGGATATGGGAAATGTCGCCCTGGAATCCGATGAAAGATTCACCTCCGTCGCCGTACGCGCAGAGCGGAATCGGGTCAACCCGGGTTGACCCGGGAGTGCGGGTCAACCTAGATTGACCAAGCCGGGTGGTCAACATAGGTTGACCCTTATGAACGGAGAACTCGTGGCTCTCGTGACCACAGCCGAAGGGGACGATCCCCTGCGCGGGCTCGTCGCGGCGGCCGAGCTGCGGCGACAGGCCGACCGGCTGGCGGCGGTGCAGGTGCGGCGGGCACGCGTACAGGGGATTTCATGGGTGCAGATAGCAGTGGCCCTGGGGGTCAGCAAGCAGGCCGTGCACAAGAAGTTCGGCGGGGGGCGGCTGTTCCGGAAGGACGGCTGAACGCGCTGGGCGAGCGGGCGTCGTGGCGGCTGTTACTCGATTACCTGCGCCCGCATCGGGGCACGCTGGTGCTCGGCGCGGTGCTCGCCCTGATCGGGAGCGCGGCCGGGCTGGCCATGCCGCTGCTGGCCAAGAGCGTGATCGAGGCGTTCGGCACCGGCCGGACCCTGCTCGGCCCGCTGCTCCTGCTGTGCGGGGCCGTGCTGGCCGGTTCGATCATCTCGGCCGTCGGGCGGTTCGTGCTGGAGCGCATGGGCGAGGGCATCGTGTTCGGGGCCAGGACCCGGCTGGTGGACCGGATCCTGCGGCTGCGGGTGGCCGAGGTGGACCGGCTCAAGCCCGGCGACCTGCTCTCCCGGGTCACGGCCGACACCACGCTGCTCCGCGCGGTCTGTACGGACGCCCTGGTCACCGCCGTCGGCTCGGTGTTCATGTTCGCCGGAGCCGCGGTGCTGATGGCGGTCATGGACGTGGTGCTCCTGCTGATCACGCTGGGCGTGGTAGCCAGCGTCGGCCTGGTGAACGCGCTGATCCTGCCGCGGATCCGGAAGGCGTCCACGCTGGCGCAGGTGGCGCTGGGGGAGATGGGTTCCGCGCTGGACCGGGCGCTGCAGGCATTCCGTACGGTGAAGGCGAGCGGCGCGGAGCATCGCGAGATCGAGGTCGTGTCGGCGGCGGCGCGGCAGGCCAGGGACCGTGGCGTGACGGCGTCGGCCTGGCAGTCGGCCGCCGGGGTGAGCGCCTGGATGTCGGTGCAGCTGGCGTTCCTGGCCGTGCTCGGCGTGGGCGGGGCCCGGGTGGCCGACGGGTCGATGGCGATCGCGTCGCTGATCGCGTTCCTGCTGTACCTGTTCTACCTGGTGGCGCCGATCGGGCAGCTGGTGCAGAGCTTCACCCAGCTGCAGAACGGGCTGGCCGCCATCACCCGGATCAGGGAGATCGAGGAGCTGCCCGGCGAGCCGACCGTCGCCGCGCTGCGCGCCGACGGGCCGCCGGTCGGGGTCACGTTCGATGACGTCGTGTTCCGCTACGGGGATGATCGGCCGATCGTGCACGACGGGGTGAGCTTCGAGGTCCGCGCGGGCGGTCTTTCTGCCCTGGTCGGGCCATCGGGCGCGGGCAAATCCACGGTGTTCGCGCTGCTGGAGCGCTTCTACTCCCCCCAATCCGGAAATATCACGATGTCGGGGCGGGATATCCGGGACTGGGACCTCGCCGAACTGCGGGCCGCTGTCGGCTACGTGGAACAGGACGCCCCTGTCCTGGACGGCACCCTCCGGGAGAACCTCACCTTCGCCGCCCCGGACGCCACCGAGGCGGAGGTACGGCACTCGCTCGCCCGTACCAAACTGGACGATCTAGTCGCGCGCCTGCCCGAAGGCCTGGAGACGCAGGTCGGCCACCGCGGGGTGCTGCTGTCCGGCGGGGAGCGGCAGCGGGTCGCCATCGCCAGGGCGCTGCTGCGGCGGCCCCGGCTGCTCCTGCTGGACGAGGCCACCTCGCAGCTGGACGCGGTCAACGAGCTGCGACTGCGCGAGGTCATCGCGGAAGTGGCAACGGACACCACGGTCCTGGTGATAGCGCACCGGCTGTCCACGGTGACCGGAGCCGACCGCATCATCGTGATGGAGTCAGGCCGGGTCCGCGCCACCGGCACCCACGCCGAACTCCTCACCGATGACGACCTCTACCGTGAGCTCGCCACCACCCAGTTCCTGGCCACCGCGACACCGTGATCGAAGATTTGCCGCGCGCTGACGATCTGCCGCCGGAATGGGGGGCACCTCCGTCAGTGCGGAGCCTCTCCTTCGCCACAATCCGCTCCCGGGCCACGCGTACGTGCGGTACGCGCCGGGATCGCGGGTGCGGGCACCCCGGGATCACAGGACACCGGGGTGCCCCGAGTGGCGCCCGCGCCGTATCCTTCGAGTGACCAACGTGAATGCTTTCATTCAGGAGGACGGCCGATGCCTACCGTACGTGCGCCGCGCGGCACCGCGCTCACCGCGCAGGGCTGGCCGCAGGAGGCCGCCCTCCGGATGCTCCAGAACAACCTCGACCCCGAGGTCGCCGAACATCCGGAACAGCTCGTCGTGTACGGCGGTTCCGGCAAGGCCGCCCGGGACTGGCCGTCCTTCCAGGCGATCGTGCGCACGCTGACCACGCTCGCCGGCGACGAGACGCTGCTCGTGCAGTCCGGCCGCCCGGTCGGGGTGATGCGGACGCACGAGTGGGCGCCCCGGGTGCTCATCGCCAACTCCAATCTGGTGCCGGACTGGGCGAACTGGGAGGAGTTCCGGCGGCTTGAGGCGGCCGGGCTCACCATGTATGGCCAGATGACCGCGGGTTCGTGGATTTATATCGGGACGCAGGGGATCCTGCAGGGGACGTACGAGACGTTCGCCGCCGTGGCCGCCAAGCGGTTCGGCGGCTCGCTGGCCGGGACGATCACGCTCACCGCCGGGCTCGGCGGCATGGGCGGGGCGCAGCCGCTCGCGGTCACCATGAACGGCGGGGTGGTGATCTGCGTCGACTGCGATCCGCGGAGCATCTCGCGGCGCATCGAGCATCGGTATCTGGATGTGCGGGCCGCCGACCTGGACGAGGCGCTGCGGCTGGCCTACGAGGCGCGGGACGCGCGGCGCCCGCTCAGCATCGGGGTGGAGGGCAACGCCGCCGAGGTCGTGCCGGAGCTGCTGCGCCGGGGTGCGGAGATCGACGTGGTCACCGACCAGACCTCCGCGCACGATCCGCTGATGTACCTGCCGGTCGGGGTCGCGTTCGAGGAGATGGCGGCCGCCCGGGAGAAGGATCCCGCCGGGTTCACCACCCGGGCGCGGGAGTCGATGGCCGCCCACGTGGCGGCGATGGTCGGCTTCCAGGACGCGGGCGCCGAGGTCTTCGACTACGGCAACTCCATCCGCGGCGAGGCCCAGCTGGCCGGATACGCGCGCGCGTTCGCGTTCCCCGGCTTCGTGCCCGCCTACATCCGGCCGCTGTTCTGCGAGGGCAAGGGCCCGTTCCGGTGGGCCGCGCTCAGCGGCGACCCGCGCGACATCCACGCCACCGACCAGGCCATCCTCGACCTGTTCCCCGACAACGAGCCGCTCGCCCGCTGGATCAGGCTGGCCGGAGAACGCGTGCGATTCCAGGGACTCCCCGCCCGCATCTGCTGGCTCGGGTACGGCGAGCGCGACCGCGCCGGGGAGCGTTTCAACGCCATGGTCGCCGACGGGACCATCAGCGCCCCCGTGGTCATCGGCCGCGACCACCTCGACTGCGGCAGCGTCGCCTCCCCCTACCGCGAAACCGAGGGCATGGCCGACGGCTCCGACGCCATCGCCGACTGGCCCCTGCTCAACGCCATGGTCAACGTCGCCTCCGGCGCCTCCTGGGTCTCCCTCCACCACGGCGGCGGCGTCGGCATCGGCCGCTCCATCCACGCCGGCCAGGTCACCGTCGCCGACGGCACCCCCCTCGCCGCCGAAAAACTCAACCGCGTCCTCACCAACGACCCCGGCATGGGCGTCATCCGCCACGCCGACGCCGGCTACGACTCAGCCACCGAAGTCGCCACCACCCAAGGCGTCCGCATCCCGATGCGCGAAAACTAAGGGCCTAAACAACTAGCAGAGTGCCGCTGCCGCTCTTGGCGCCGGGTGCGGTGAGAACCACCGCCCGCGTTAACGGCGCCGGATAACGGCGAGTAGCCCGGTGACCTGCTCATTCTGTTGGGTGCTCCATGAGAAGGGCTGAAGGAGTGGGTGTGAGCGAGGGGCTTGGGTGGTTGGTGGAGGGGAGGCGGCTTTCGCCGGTGCAGCGGAGGATTGCTCATTATTTGGGGGAGCATCTGCATGAGGCGATTTTTCTGTCGAGTGTTGAGTTGGCGGAGCGGGTGGGGGTTAGTCAGCCTTCGGTGACGCGGTTTGCGGCGGCGCTGGGGTTCGCGGGTTACCCGGAGCTTCGGCAGGCGCTTCGGCCGCTGGTTCTCGGTGGGGCCGGGGGCGGGCATGCCGATCTTTTGGGGGAGCGGGCGCTGGTCCGGGATGCCTTGGATATCGAGATCCGCAACCTCACCGCTCTTCGCAATCGCATCGGCGGGCAGTCGCCGGAGGCCAGGTCAGTGGCGGGCTCCGCCAGTTCGGGTGCTGATGGGCTGATGGGGGTGATCGCGGAGCTTGGGCAGGCGTTGGCGGGGTCGGAGCCTTTGCCGGTGGTGGGGGTGCGGGTGTCGAGTGGGCTGGCGACGACGTTCGCGTACTTCGCGCGGCGGATCCATCCGGATGTGCGGTTGCTGACCCATGGGGGGTCGGAGCTGGCGGATGGGCTGCACGGCGCGCGGCGGGCGGGGGCGGCCTGGGTGCTGGCGGTGGTGTTGCCGAGGTATCCGGTGGAGGCCGTGGCGGCGCTGGAGCTGGCGCGGGAGCTGGGGTTGCGGGTGGCGGTGATCACGGATAGGGCCGATGCGCCGTTCGCCGCCGACGTGGTCCTGGACGCGCCGGTGGGGGAGCGGCTGGTGTTCGATTCGCATGCGGCGCCGCTGGCCCTGGCCATGGTGCTGGTGGAGGCCATGGCCGACGCGGCGCCGCTGCGAACTCAGGCTCGCCTGGAGGAGTACGAGCGGATGACCGAGCAACAGGGGATCTTCGTCACCCCGCCATCTTACGGAGAGAACGCATCGACCAGATCAGGGTGATCACGGCGAGGACGGCGAGCAGCCCGAAAGCGGTGGGGATGGTGCTGTCGGACAGATCATCCCGGAAGAGCGCGCGACCGGCCTCGACGCCGTAGTAGAGCGGGTTGAACTTGGCGGCGGTCTGCAGCCAGTCGGGCCCGAGCGAGACCGGCAGGAACAGGCCCGCGATCAGGGTCAGCGGCATGGCGAAGAACTGCACGATCTGCGACATGCCGTTCTCGTCGCGGAGCGCCAGGGCCAGGCCGTAGGAGAGGCTGGCGGCGAACAGACCGGTCGTGGCCATCAGGGCGAGCATGATCAGGAAGGCGACCAGCCCGATCCGCAGGCCCATCAGCATGGCCACGCCCATCACCAGGATGGCCTGGAGCACCAGGGTGATCATGTCCTTGGCCACCCGGCCGAGGATGATCGCCGGAGGCCAGGCGGGACTGACCGCGAGCCGCTCGAGCACGCCGTTGCGGGTCTCGTTGATCAGCCCGAACCCGGCGAACAGCGACCCGAACAGGGCGATCATCATCATCGAGCCGGGCGTGAACATGGCCAGCACCTCGGGCATCGACCCGCTCGGGGTCGTGCTGCCCAGCAGCGGCGCGAAGAAGAGTAGATACATGACCGGCTGCACGATGCCGAACACCGGCCAGACCGGATTGCGGAGCAGGAACCGGAGCTCGTAGCCCAGGAAAAGGGATGTATGGCGAAGCATGGGGGGAAATCCTTCGAGGTTCAGGCGGCGTCGCGGAGCGAGCGGCCGGTGTGGCGGAGGAAGACGTCGTCGAGCGTGGCCCGATCCAGCGAGATCGAGTCGAGGGTGAGGCCGCGCTCCTCAAGCGCCCGCAGCAGATGCGGCAGCCCGTGCTCCCCGTCGTCCAGGTAGGCGCGCAGCATGTCATCCTCCGCGCGGACCTCCTTGATGTAGTCCTGGGCAGCCAGCAGTTCGCGCGCCTCGTCGATGCCCTTGAGCCTCAGGGTGACCACGTCGCCCGCCACTTCCTTCTTGAGCTCGGTGGGCGTGCCCTCGGCGACGATCTTGCCGTGGTCGATGATGACCAGCCGGTCGCAGAGCGCGTCGGCCTCGTCCAGATAGTGGGTGGTCAGCAGCACGCTGGTGCCCTGGGCGCGCAGGTCCCGCACCTCGTCCCACAGGTTCGCCCGGTTCTGCGGGTCGAGACCGGTGGTCGGCTCGTCCAGGAAGACCAGCGGCGGCTTGGTGACCAGGCCGATGGCCAGCGCGAACCGGCGCTTCTGCCCGCCGGACAGGGTCTTGGCCGGGCGGTTGGCGATCTCGGACAGACTGAACGCCTGCAACAGCTCGTCGGCTCTGATCTGGGCCTGTTTACGCGACATGCCACTGATCCTGGCCGCCAGCATCAGGCTCTCCAGACCCGGCGCGTTCTCGTCGACCCCGCCCGCCTGGCTGACGTAACCGATGTTCTCCCGGACCTTGGCCGCCTCTTTCACCACGTCGAACCCGGCCACCCTGGCCGTGCCGGAGGTGGGGGCGGTGAAGGTGGCCAGCATCCGGACCGTCGTGGTCTTCCCGGCGCCGTTGGGACCAAGCGCCGCGAAGATCTCGCCCTCCTCGACGCCCAGGTCGATGCCCTGCACGGCCTGGACTTCCTCGGTCTTGCCACGGCCACGCTTGGCGATGAAGGTCTTACGAAGATCATTCGCTTCGATGATCATATTTACTCCGTATTCAGGGGAATAGCCAGCATGAGGGGTGACCCGGCGTGAGGGTCAAGGGGTTTTCCCGGCCGCGGGCATGCCCCCATCCTGCCTGTCACCACCGACAATTCCGCGAAGTTCCGCTGCTAGGGAAGCTCCCCGTCCTTCACCCGCCCGATCGCCTCGCTCACCCAGGCGAGCTGCGCGGTGAGCTGGGCGGCGTTCAGCCGCAGGCACTCGTCCACGTGCCGCGGCGCGCCGAAGGCCTGCTTGCCGCCCATCGCCCGCTCGGTCATCGAGATGGCCGCCCGCAACTGCTCGGCCCTGGCCTCCATCGCGACCACCAGATCCGCGGGCGCGAGCCGGTTCATGAAGGTGAGCGCGACCTGGAACGGGTCCACGATGGGCTGGACCTCCCACCAGGAGGTGAGCAGCCCCCGCTGGAACTCCAGCCGGCCGTCCGCGGTCAGCTCGTAGACGGTCTTCCCGCCCTTGCCCTGCTCGACCACCGTGAGCAGGCCCTCCTCCGCCATCTTGGCCAGGCCGTGGTAGATCGACCCGAAGGCCACGTTGGCCCACTGGCTCGCGCCCCACAGCTCGAGGCGGCGGCGCACCTCGTAGCCGTGCAGCGGGCCGTCCAGCAGAGTGCCGAGGATGAGGATCCGGGTAGACGACATACTCAAATTTATATACAAATTTGAATGATCACGTCAACGCGATAAACTGGCCGGCATGAGCGAACGTCCAACAGCCCTGGTCACCGGTGCCTCGCGCGGCCTCGGGGCGGCGATCGCCCGCGCCCTGGCCCCGGACTACGACCTCGTTCTCGGCGGGCGCGGCGGATCGGGCCTCGACCTGATGTGCGCGGAGCTCGGCGCCCGCCCGCTGCCGGTGGACCTGACCGCGCTCAGCCCGTTCGACGTGGCCGGGGTCGGCCAGGTGGACCTGCTGGTGCACAGCGCGGGCATGGTCAGGCTGGGTAGCGTCGAGGACACCCCGGCCGAGGTCTGGCGCGACACCTACGAGCTGAACGTCATCGCGGTCGCCGAACTCACCCGGCTCCTGCTGCCGGAACTGCGCGCCACCCGGGGCCATGTCGTGATCATCAACTCCGGCTCCGGGCTGCGGGCCCACCCGGGCTGGGTCTCCTACGCCGCCAGCAAGTTCGCCCTCCGCGCTTTCGCCGACGTGCTCCGCCAGGAAGAGGAACCCCACGGCATCCGCGTCACCACGATCTACCCCGGCCGGATCGCCACCGACATGCAACGCGAGGTGCGCGAGCATGAAGGCGGCGAGTTCCAGCCGGACCGTTACCTGACCCCGGATTCGGTCGCCCGCGCAGTCCTCGCCGCGGTCACCACCTCCCCAGACGCCCACCTCACCGAAATAACCATCCGCCCCTCCGCGCAACCCCCGCACCATTAGTCATATGTCCCGCCTCGGCCGCGCCTTCTTAACCCGGCCATCACTCCTATCCAGGGCAATCAAGCGGCTTGGCCGCGCCTGTGTCTGGACTGAGGAACGCAGGGGAGCGAAGCGACCCGGAGTGACGAGGGAAGACACAGGCTGAAGGCGGCCAAGCCCGCCGTGCCGGAGGCGCGGCCATATCACTGAATGGTTTCATTCACTAAGGTGGTGAACATGCTCGAAGTTCTAGCGGGGATCGGGAGGAACAGGCGGACCGGTGGTTACCGGCGGGACGCGTGGTCGCCGGCTGAGCTGGAGCTTCGTGAGTGGTTCCGGCAGGAGGCCGACGCGCGCGGGCTGGACCGGCACGAGGACCGCAACGGCAACCTCTGGGCCTGGTGGGGAGACCCGGACAGGAAACCGGGCGTCGTCACCGGCAGCCATCTGGACTCCGTCCGCGAGGGCGGCGCCTTCGACGGGCCGCTGGGCGTGGTGTCGGCCTTCCACGCCGTGGACGTGCTGCGGGCGCGCGGGTTCACGCCGAGCCGGCCGCTCGGGATCGTCAGCTTCAGCGACGAGGAGGGCGCCAGGTTCGGCATGCCCTGCGTCGGATCCCGGCTGCTCACCGGCATCCTGCCGCCCGAGCGGGCGCGCGGCCTGACCGGGGACGACGGGGTCACGCTGGCCGAGGTCATGCGCGCCCAGGGCCGCGACCCCGCCGCGCTCGGCCGGGACCGGGAGACCCTCGCCCGGGTGGGCGTGTTCGTGGAGTTGCACATCGAGCAGGGCCGGGCGCTGACCGCGCCGGTCGGGGTGGCCGCCGCGATCTGGCCGCACGGCCGCTGGCGCTTCGACTTCCACGGCACCGCCGACCACGCCGGCACGACGGCCCTGGCCGACCGGGACGACCCGACGCTCAAGTACGCGCAGGCGGTGCTGGCCGCCCGCGGCGTCGCAGAGAAACTGGGCGTGCTCGCCACCTTCGGCAAGGTCATGATCCAGCCGAACAACGCCAACGCGATCCCATCCCTGGTCTCGGCCTGGCTGGACGCCCGGGGCGCCGACGAGGACGCGGTGCGCCGCCTGGTGGCCGAACTATCCGAGGGCCAGGAGGTCGTCTGCGAATCCTGGACCCCGGAGGTCACCTTCCCGGCCGCGCTGCGCGACCGCGTGGCCGCCATCGCCGGGCACCCCGCCCCGATCCTGCCGACGGGAGCCGGTCACGACGCGGGGATCCTCGCCTCCGCCGGGATCCCCGCCGCGATGGTGTTCGTCCGCAACCCCACCGGTGTCTCCCACTCGCCCGCCGAGTTCGCCGAGCCCGGCGACTGCGCGGCCGGGGTCACCGCCCTCGCGGCCGTTCTGGCCGACCTGTGCGGGGAGGCGCCATGACCCGCTACTGGTGCGAGCTGGCCTGGCTTCCCCCCGGCGAGGTCATCTCCGGCGTCCTGATCACGATCGAGGGCCGCTGGATCCTCGAGGTCACCCGCCACGCCGATCCCCCGCCCGGCGCGGTGCGGCTCCCCGGCTTCACCATCCCGGGCCTGGCCAACGCCCACTCGCACGCCTTCCACCGGGCGCTGCGCGGCCACACCCAGACCGAACGCGGCTCGTTCTGGACCTGGCGCGAGCAGATGTACGCGGTGGCCGCCCGCCTCGACCCCGACAACTACTACGCCCTGGCCAAAGCCGTGTACGCCGAGATGGCGCTGGCCGGAATCACCTCCGTCGGCGAGTTCCACTACGTCCACCACGGTCCCGACGGCACGCCGTACAAGGACGGGAACGAGATGGGGCACGCGCTGATCCAGGCCGCCCGCGAGGCCGGGCTGCGCGTCGCGATGCTGGACACCTGCTACCTGAACGGCGGATTCGGGGCCGCGCTCCAGGGGCCGCAGGTGCGGTTCGGTGACGGGAACGCGCACCGCTGGGCCGAGCGCGCCGAGGAGCTGGCCGCCGCCTATCACGGCGAGGAGGACGTGGAGATCGGCGCCGCTATCCACTCCGTGCGCGCGGTCCCGCCCGAGCAGATGCCCACGGTGGTGGAGTTCGCCCACCGGCAGGCGGGCCCGCTGCACGCGCACGTCTCCGAGCAGCGCGCCGAGAACGACGCCTGCGTGGCCGCCTACGCCGCCTCGCCTGTCCGGGTGCTGCACGAGCACGGCGCGCTCGGCCCGCGCTCCACGGCCGTGCACGCCACCCACCTGTCGGAGGAGGACATCGCGCTGCTGTCCGGTTCCGGCACGCACGTCTGCATGTGCCCGACCACCGAACGCGACCTGGCCGACGGCATCGGCCCGGCCCGCCACCTGCGGGAATCAGGCTGCCCGATCACGCTCGGCTCCGACAGCCACGCGGTCGTGGACCTCTTCGAGGAAGCCCGCGCGGTCGAGTTGGACGAGCGCCTGGCCACTCAGGAACGCGGCCACTGGCAGGCCGCGGAACTGCTGAACGCCGCCACCGCCGCGGGGCACGCCTCGCTCGGGTTCCCCGACGCCGGATTCCTGCTCCCGGGCGCGCACGCCGATCTGGTCACGGTCCGGCTCGACTCGGTCCGTACGGCTGGCGCGACCGCCGGTTCGGCGGTGGAATCGGTGATGTTCGCGGCGATCGGGGCGGATGTCAGCTCGGTGGTGTCGGGCGGGCGGCGGATCGTCGAGGACGGCAGGCACACGCTGGGCGAGGTCGGCGCGCTGCTGCGGACCGCCATCGACGCGGTCCGCGGCTGACGGGCCGGAATTCAGGGTGGGGACGTTCAGGTGGGGACGATGACGGCAACGCTGTTCCATGGGATCGGGCATCTCTATACCGGCGATCCGGAGCGGGAGGAGATCGCGGACGCCGCGCTGGTCGTCGAGAGCGGCGCCGTGGTCTGGGTGGGCGAAGCCGCCGACGCCCCGCTCGCCGACCGCAACGTGGACGTGGACGGCCGCGCGATCCTGCCGGGTTTCGTGGACAGCCACGCCCACCTGGTCTTCGCCGGGGACCGCAGCGCCGAGTTCGCGGCCAGGATGGCGGGCCGGCCGTACTCGGCGGGCGGCATCCGCACCACCGTGGCCGCCACCCGCGCGGCCACCACCCCGGCGCTGGCCGCCAACACGGCCGCGCTGGTCTCGGAGATGATCGCCCAGGGCACCACCACCATGGAGATCAAGAGCGGGTACGGCCTGACCGTCGAGGACGAGCGCAGATCCCTGGAGATCGCCTCCGCGTTCACCCCCGAGACCACCTATCTGGGCGCCCATGTCGTCCCGGACGGCGACCCCGACCGCTACGTGCGGCTGGCGGCGGGCCCGATGCTGGACGCCTGCGCGCCGTACGCCAAGTGGGTGGACGTGTTCTGCGAGCGCGGCGCGTTCGACGAGGACCAGACCAGGGAGATCCTGGCCGCCGGGCTGAAGGCCGGGCTGCAGGCCCGGGTGCACGCCGGCCAGCTGGGGGAGGGGCCGGGGGTGCGGGTGGCCTGCGAGCTGGGGGCGGCCTCGGCCGACCACTGCACCCATCTGAGCGACCGGGACGTGGACCTGCTGGCCGCCAGCGGGGTGGTGGCCACCCTGCTGCCGGGCGCGGAGTTCTCGACCCGCTCGCCGTATCCGGACGCGCGGCGGCTGCTCGACGCCGGGGTGACGGTGGCGCTGGCGACGGACTGCAATCCGGGGTCCTCGTTCACCTCGTCGATGCCGTTCTGCGTGGCGCTGGCCGTACGGGAGATGGGCATGACGCCGCTGGAGGCGGTGCGCGCGGCGACCCGGGGCGGGGCGGCGGCGCTGCGGCGCGCCGACGTCGGGACGCTGCGGCCGGGCGCCCGCGCGGATCTCGTCATCCTGGACGCGCCCTCGTACGTGCATCTGGCCTACCGGCCGGGAGTTCCGCTGGTGGCGCAGGTGTGGCAGGCGGGGCGGCGCGTCGTTTGATTCCCGTTTCCCAGGGCAGACGCCCCGATTTCCGGGTGCGCATCCTCCTGTAGGAGGAAACCAAAACCGTTCCCGGGTCGTATTTGTTAAGGGAATCTTTGCCCTGATCGATCCGTTGGTCGTTGCAGGACGAAGCTGTTGATGAATGATGCCGCGGCGGAACGAGGTGCCATCGAAATGGCGACGGGGAATCGCACCGGAGAGGTAGCGGATCGCGATCTGCTGGGAACCTATCTGGCGGAGATCGGGCGTGTGCCGCTGTTGACCGCGGAGGAGGAGGTGGAGCTCGCCAAGCGCATCGAGGCCGGCCTCTTCGCGGAACAGCTGCTCGACTCCGGGGACGCGGAACCCAAGGTGGGCGACGCGCTGGACGAGGAGCTGGAACGCATCGCGGTCTCCGGGCACCGGGCCAAGGACGAGTTCATCCAGGCCAACCTGCGACTGGTGGTGGCGGTGGCGCGGAAATACTCGGGGCGTGGCATGCCGCTGATCGATCTGGTGCAGGAGGGGAATCTGGGCCTGGTGCGCGCGGTGGAGAAATTCGACTATCGGCGTGGCTACAAATTCTCGACATATGCGACATGGTGGATTCGGCAGTCGGTGGGGCGCGCCATCCACGAGCAGGCCAGGCCGGTGCGGCTGCCGACGCACGCCGGTGAGCAGATGACCCGGCTGATGCGGGTGCGCCGGGACATGCTCGCCGAATTCGACACCGAACCCACCGACGTGGATCTGGCCGAGGTGCTGGACCTGCCGATCGAGCGGGTCAGGGAGCTGCGCCGCTGGGCCTCCGACCCGGTCTCGCTGCAACTGGGCGTGGGCGACGAGGACGAGACCGAGCTCGGCGACATGATCGCCGACGACACCTGGGCCGACCCCGAGCAGCAGGCCATGGCCACCCTGGAGAAGGAGCGCCTGGAGCAGTGGCTGACCGGCCTGGAGGGTCAGGCCAGGGAGATGCTGCGCTGGCGTTATGGCCTGGTGGACGGCCGCGAGCACACCCTCACCGAGGTCGGCGAGCGGTATGGCATCGGCAGGGATCGGGCCCGCCGGGTGGAGCGGGACGCGCTGGCCCGGCTGCGGAAGATGGCCCACGCGGCGGCTTGACCAGGGTTTTACCAACGCGCACCCCTTTGGGGGTGCGCGTTTTTGCGTTTCCACACGATCCGAAACCTTCCCGAAACATGCCACAAACGAGTTTCACAGATGTGAAACACGCCACGTCGTGACCTGAAACGGCAGAAGAAGACGCTGGCGCCCACGGAAGAGGACCCGAGCGGTCGGTGTGAGCCGGTGGCGGAGGCGCTCTCGTCCGAAATCGTCAGTGTGCCAGCCGGTCAATGAAGCCTGAGTGAAGCCCACTGCGCACGTGATAACCGGCCACACGCCAATGGGAAGGAGGGCCGCGTCGATGGAAATCGATACCGGCTCCACTGCCTGGATGATCACAGCGACAGCACTCGTGTTGCTGATGACGCCAGGTCTCGCATTCTTCTACGGGGGCATGACCAGGGCAAAGAGTGTCCTGAACATGATGATGATGTCGTTCGTCAGCATCATCACGGTAACCATCGCCTGGGTGATCTACGGTCACTCCCTCGCTTTCGACGCCGCCGGTGACGGAACCGGCTTCGTCAATAAGATCGTGGGCGGCCTCGACGCGATCGGCTTGAACGGCGTTGTCGACACCGCGGCCGCGGGTCTGGTCGCGGACAGCACCGCCGACAACATCCCCAACATCGTCTTCTCCGCCTTCCAGTTGACGTTCGCCATCATCACGGTGGCCCTGATCAGCGGCGCCATCGCCGACCGGGCCAAGTTCGGCGCATGGGTCGTCTTCTCGGTCGTCTGGGCCACGCTGGTCTACTTCCCCGTCGCCCACTGGGTCTGGGGCGGCGGCTGGCTGTACGGCCTGGGCATCGAGGACTTCGCGGGCGGCACGGTCGTCCACATCAACGCGGGTGCCGCGGCCTTGGCCCTCGCGCTGGTGCTGGGCAAGCGCGCCGGCTGGCGTAAGGAGCCGATGCGGCCGCACAACCTGACGCTGGTGCTGCTCGGCGCCGGTCTGCTGTGGTTCGGCTGGTTCGGCTTCAACGCGGGCTCCGAGCTCGCGGTGGACGGCACCACCGGCCTCGCCTTCATGAACACCCAGGTCGCCACGGCGGTCGCCGCGGGCGCCTGGATCGTGGTGGAGAAGCTGCGCGACGGCCACGCCACCACGCTCGGCGTCGCTTCCGGCGCGGTCGCCGGTCTGGTCGCCATCACCCCGGCCTGTGGCTTCGTCAACCCGCTCACGTCGATCGCCATCGGCGCCATTGCCGGTGCCGTCTGCGCCTTCGCGGTGGGCCTGAAGTACAAGCTCGGTTACGACGACTCCCTTGACGTCGTGGGTGTGCACCTGGTCGGCGGTGTCATCGGCGCCGTCTCCCTCGGCTTCCTGGCGCAGTACCCGTTCCTCACCGGCGAGCTCGCCTCCAGCCTCGGCATGAGCCGGGAGCAGGGCCTGGGCCTGTTCTTCGGCGGCGACATCAGCCAGCTCGGCCTGCAGGTCCTCGGCCCGGTGGCCGTCGGTCTCTACTCCTTCATCGTGACCTACATCATCGGCAAGGTCATCGACAAGACGATGGGCTTCCGGGTCACGCAGGAGGACGAGGTCACCGGCATCGACATCACCACGCACGCCGAGACCGGCTACGACCTCGGCACGATCCACTCCTCGGGCGTAACCTCGCCGAACGGGCCGGCGGTTCCGGCTGAGGCCAAGAAGGTGGACGCATGAAGCTCATCACCGCAATCATCAAGCCGTTCAAGCTCGACGACGTCAAGGCCGCTCTGGAGCAGTTCGGCGTCAAGGGCATCACGGTCAGCGAGGCCAGCGGCTACGGCCGCCAGAAGGGCCACACCGAGGTCTACCGCGGTGCCGAGTACCAGGTCGACCTGGTGCCCAAGGTCCGCGTCGAGGTGCTGGCCGAGGACGAGGACACCGAGGACGTCATCGACGTCATCACCAAGGCCGCGCAGACCGGCAAGATCGGCGACGGCAAGGTCTGGTCCGTGCCGGTGGACACGGTGATCCGCGTCCGCACCGGGGAACGCGGGCCGGAGGCGCTGTAACCGAATGATGAGAGGGGAAGCTCGCTCGTTCGCCGCGGCCCGCAAGGAGCGGGCCGCGGATATCGACCGCTGGCTCACCGATCTGTTCCGCACGGCGATCAGCCAGCGGAACGGGAAGAGCGGGCTCCCCGAAATCGAGAGAGGCGGCGAGCGCGCCACCGCGGGAAGCGGGGTCGCGCTCGTCGCCGTCGGCAGCCTGGGCCGGGGGGAGCTGGCCCCCGGCAGCGACCTGGACCTGGTCCTGCTGCACAACGGCCGCGACGACGTCGCCCAGATCGCCGACCGCATCTGGTACCCGATCTGGGACTCCGGGATCGGCCTGGACCACTCGGTCCGCACCGTCGACGAGGCCGCCAAGGTGGCCCGGGAGGATCTGAAGGCCGTGCTCGGCCTCATCCAGGCCCGGCACATCAGCGGCGATCCCGAGCTCACCCGGGCCGCGCGCGAAGCCGTCCTGGTGGAGTGGCGGGCCGATTCGCGGCGGCGCCTGGGCGAGCTGCGGGAGGCCGCCGACAACCGGGCCGACTCCAGCGGGGAGCTGGCCTTCCTGCTCGAACCCGATCTGAAGGACGCGCGCGGCGGCATCCGCGACGTGCAGGCGATGCAGGCCGTGGCCGCCGCCTGGGTGGCCTCCGCCCCCGGGCCCCGGGTGCGGGAGGCGTACGAGCTGCTGCTGGACATCCGGCACGGGCTGCACCTGGTCACCGCGCGCGGCACCGACCGGCTGGTGCTGCAGGAGCAGGACGCGGTGGCCGGCACGCTCGGCCTGCTGGACGCCGAGGCGCTGATGCGCCGCCTGGCCGAGGCCGGGCGCACGATCGCGCACGCCTTCGACGCCACCTGGCGGACCGTCGACCGGCTGCTCTCCGGGCCCGCCCCGCGGGGCCGCCGCCCGCTCGCCGACGGCGTGGTGGAGCACGGCGGCGAGGTGGTGCTGGCGCGCGGCGTCAGCCCCCGCAACGACCCTGTCCTGGTGCTGCGCGCCGCCGCGGCCGCCGCCGAAGCCGGGCTGCCGCTGGCCCCGGCCACCGTGAGCATGCTGGCCGCCCAGTCCCCGCCGCTGCCGGTGCCCTGGCCGGACGATGCCAGGGACGCCCTGGTCGGCCTGCTCGGCGCGGGCCGCGCGGCGGTGCCGGTGTGGGAGGAACTCGACCAGGCGGGCGTGCTGGTCCGGCTGATCCCCGACTGGGAGCGGGTACGGCACCGCCCGCAACGCAACCCGATCCACACCTTCACCGTGGACCGGCACCTGATCGAGACGGCCGCCGGAGCCGCCGCGTTCACCCGCGAGGTGTCCCGCCCCGACCTGCTGCTGATCGGCGCGCTGCTGCACGACATCGGCAAGGGCTGGCCGGGCGACCACTCCAGCACCGGCGAGGTGGTGGTCCGCGACATCGCCACCCGGATGGGGCTGCCCGCCGCCGACGTGGACGTGCTGGCCACCATGGTCCGCCATCACCTGCTGCTGCCGGAGACCGCGACCCGCCGCGACCTGGACGACCCGATGACGATCTCCCGGGTGGCCGGCGCGGTCGGCACCCGCGAGGTGCTCGACCTGCTGGCCGCGCTGGCGGTCGCCGACGGCCAGGCCACCGGTCCGGCCGCCTGGAACAGCTGGAAGGCCTCCCTGGTCTCCGACCTGGTGCGCCGGGTCAGGTCCGCGCTGAACGGCACGCCGCCCGCGCCCGCGCCGAGCCTGTCGCCCGAGCAGGCGTCGCTGGCCCGGCACGGCGGCGGCGCGATCCGGGTCAACGGCGGCGCGGTCACCGTGGTCGCCCCGGATCGGCCCGGGCTGCTGTGGCGCGCGGCCGGGGTGCTGGCCGCGCACCGGATGGTGGTGCGCTCGGCCTCCGCCGCCTCGGCCGGGTCCACGGCCGTGATCGAGTTCGCGGTGGTCCCCGAGTACGGCTCGCCCCCCGACCCGGCGACCCTGGAGGCGGATCTGCGCCTGGTGCTGGCCGGGCGCCTGGACATCGAGCAGCGGCTGGCCCGCAGGACCCGATCGCTGCGCCCGCCCCGGGTGCCGGTGGCGCCGCCGCGGGTGACGCTGGTGGACGACGCGTCCAGCACGGCCACCGTGGTCGAGGTCCGCGCGCACGATCGTCCCGGCCTGCTGTGGAAGATCGGCAGGGCGTTCGGGGACTGTGGCCTGGACGTACGCGCGGCGCGGGTGGAGACTCTCGGCGCGGAGGCGGTCGACGTCTTCTACGTGGTGGACCGGGCCGGCCGGCCCATCCTGGACGAGCAGCAGCGGACCCAAGTACGGGAACAGGTGCTTATCGCACTTAGATGATCTTCTGTCCGGCCTGTGCCTTGGGATCATTCCTCTTACCAGTTGGTAACGATTGCGTCCCTTGTATCGGTAAGGCCTCTTACCATCGTGACCTTGTGGTCGAATTGTCCGCGCTTGTCTAGCAATGGCACTTGACGTTTTAGCGGGGGCCGGTGAGCACGGAACAAAAGACCGGGGAACGGGAACGGGCCAAACGCTTCGCGCTGCGGAACTGGCGCGTGCCAACCCGGCTGACCGCCCTGATCCTCGCACCGACCCTGATCGCCGTCATCCTGGCGGGCATCCGGGTCACCGAATCAGTCGACAGCATCGCCGCCAACGAACGCACCCTGGCCGCCGCCGAGTACGCGGCCCGGCTGCGCGACCTGAGCCAGCAGCTCGCGACGGAACGCGACCGCACGGCCTGGGTGGACGGCCTGATCGGGGTGCGCGCCTCGCTCCGCGATCCCGGCCGCGTCATCCAGCAGCAGGAATACGACCTCAACCAGCAGAAGGCCACCGTCGACCGCCTGCTGGCCGCCTCCATCGACGATGTCAAGCAGATCGACGAGTCCTACGGCGAGCGCGCCGCCGAGGAGGCCAGGCAGACGCTCAGCCGGCTGGAGGTCATCGCCGACAGCCACGCCGCGGAACGCGACAAGGACGCGGCGACCTCGGTCTTCTTCGACTACGGCCAGGCCATCGCCACCATCCTGCGCCTGCACGACGAGCTTGGCGAGATCAGCGACGACCCGCAGGTGGTCGCCGCCTCCCGGGCCCTGTCCGCGCTGGCCCACGCCAAGGACGAGGCCTCCCAGCAGCGCGCCGTGCTGACCACGGAGCTGCTGGAGCCGCGCCAGGCCTTCACCCCCGACGACCTGCAGCGCTTCCTCGGCTCCTGGTCCCGGCAGGCCGGCTACACCACCGCGTTCAACGCCGAGGCCGACACGGCCGCGTTCACGGCCTTCTACAAGGCCCGCAGCGTGCCGGCCGCCAGGGACGTGGAGATGACCAAGGCGTGGGCGGTCGCGCTCGGCTCCCGCAACCACGCGCTGCGCCCGATCCCCGGCCGGGTGATCACCGCGCAGGAGTGGTTCAAGGACAACACGGCCGCCCTGGAGGCGCTCAAGGGCGTGGAGCAGCAGGTGGCCGACCAGGTGCTGGGCCGGGCCTCCGCGCTGCAGTCCGCCGAGCAGCGCAGCGCCCTCATCGCGGGCGGCCTCATCCTCGCGCTGATCCTGCTGGTGCTGGCCACCACCGTGCTCATCGCCCGGTCGATGGTGCGCCCGCTGCGCCGGCTGCGGGCCGAGGCCCTGGAGATCGCCGGGATCCGCCTGCCCGAGGTGGTGCGGCGGATGCGTGAGGCCGGCGAGCCCCAGCAGCCCGCCGACGACCACTCGGTCACCGTGGACAGCGCCGACGAGATCGGCGAGGTGGCGCAGGCCTTCGACGAGGTGCACCAGCAGGCGGTCCGGTTGGCCGCCGAGGAGTCGCAGCTGCGCAACAACGTCAACGCGATGTTCGTCAACCTGTCCCGCCGGACCCAGACCCTGGTAGAGCGGCAGATCTCGCTCATCGACGGCCTGGAACGCGGCGAGCAGGACGGCACCCGTCTCGCCGACCTGTTCAAGCTGGACCACCTGGCCACCCGCATGCGCCGCAACAGCGAGAACCTGCTGGTCCTGGCCGGGCACGAGCCGGCGCGCAAGCGCAGCCAGCCCGCCCGGCTGGTGGACGTGGTCCGGGCGTCGCTGTCGGAGGTGGAGGGCTACGAGCGGGTCACCGTACGGGTGCACCGTTCCGCGGCCGTGGCCGGGCACGCGGCGAACGACGTGGTGCACCTGGTCGCGGAGCTGGTCGAGAACGCGGTCGCGTTCTCCTCGCGGGACACCAAGGTGATCGTCTCCAGCAGCCCGATCGAGGGCGGCGCGGTCCTGCTCGCCGTCAGCGACACCGGCATCGGGCTGTCCCCCGAGGAGATCATGGAGATCAACCGGCGGCTGGCCGAGCCGCCCACCGTGGACGTGTCGGTCTCCCGCCGGATGGGTCTGTTCGTGGTCGGCCGGCTGGCGCAGCGGCACGGGATCCGGGTGCAGTTGCGGCCGGGCGACGTGAACGGGCTGATCGCGATGGTGCTGTTCCCGGCTGAGCTGATCGCCAACCCGGACGCCAAGCCGGTGGCCACCGGATACGGCGAGGTTCCGGCCTGGCCGACGCCCGCCGCCATCGAGCCCACCGGCGCGTTCCACACCCCCACGACCACCAGCGGCCTGCCGGTGCGCAGGCCGGTCACGCCGCAGGAACCGCCCCGGCACGCGCCGCGGGAGATGCCCAGGGAGCCGGCCTCGTCCAACGGGTGGTCCGCGTTCGGCGCGCCGCCCCGGTCGCCGGGCCGGCCGGAGCCGGCGGGGGAGGTCACCGCCTCGTTCCCCGCCTTCACCGAGCATTCGGGGGCGTTCCCGGTGCTGGGCGCGCCGTCGTACGAGCCGCGGGCGGAGTCGCTGGAACGCGGCGACGAGTACCTGCCGATCTTCGCCTCGGTGGAGTCGGCCTGGTTCCGCCGTCCGGACCCGAAGCCCCCGGTCGTGCCGCCGCAGAGCATGCCGCCGCAGGGCGTGCCCATGCCGGGCGTGCCGCCGCAGAGTGCCTGGCGGTCCAGCGCGGACACCGGCTACCGCGCGGCGGCGGCGGCCAACGAGCCGGCCGCGGGCGGGGTGACGCCGGCGGGGCTGCCCCGCCGCACGCCCCGGGCGAATCTGGTGCCAGGATCGGTGAACGCGGCGAGCTCCCCGCCCGCCACGGCCCCGCCGGTCTCGCCAGAAGCGGTGCGGGATCGGTTCTCCAGCTTCCAGCAGGGTGTACGGCGGGGCCGCGCGGAAGCGGCCGGCGAATCGGCCGACGGATCGGCGAATGAGAGGGAGGGCTCGTGAACGAGCTGAGCGTCGAGGCGCGCAGGTTCGACTGGCTGATCACCGAGTTCGTGAGCGGCACCCCCGGCGTCGCGCACGCCGTGGTGGTCTCCGCCGACGGCCTGCGGCTGGCGAACTCCGACGGCTTTCCCCCGGACCGGGCCGACCAGCTGGCGGCGGTGGCCGCCGGGCTGCTCAGCCTCACGGCGGGCGCCTCCCGGGTGTTCGACGGCGGCGAGGTGACCCAGACCGTGGTGGAGATGCAGCGCGGCCTGGTGCTCGTGATGGCCATCAGCGACGGCTCCTGCCTGACCGTGCTGGCGGCGCCGGACTGCGACATGGGTCTGGTGGCCTACCAGATGACGCTGCTGGTCGAGCGCGCAGGTCAGACGCTCACGCCGGCGTTGCGGGCCGAACTGCAGACCAGTCGCCGGTGATGTTCGGTGATGCGTGGACCTGAGGGCACCGAGGACGAGCCGCTCTTCCGTCCGTACGCCGTCACCGGAGGACGTGCGGAACCGCGTTACCATCTGGCGATGGAGACGTTGGTCTCCACGGTGACGTTCATGAGCGATGACTACTCGATGCTCGAGCCCGAGCAGGAAGCGATCATGACGCTCTGCCGTTCCGTGCGTTCGGTCGCGGAGATCTCCGCGCTGCTCCGGGTCCCCCTCGGCGTGGCGCGGGTGCTGATCGCCGACCTGGCCGACGAGGGTCTGGTCCGCCTGCACATGCCGCAGCTCAACCAGGGACAACCAGACCACAATTTGCTCGAAAGGGTGCTCAGTGGACTTCGCAGGCTCTAGTCGCGGCCTGACCTCGACGAAGATCGTCGTGGCGGGCGGGTTCGGCGTGGGCAAGACGACCTTCGTCGGTGCCGTCTCGGAGATCCTTCCGCTGACGACCGAAGCGGTGATGACCGATGCCAGCACCGGCATCGACGACCTCGGGCTGACGCCGAACAAGACCACCACCACGGTGGCCATGGACTTCGGCCGGCTCTCCCTCGACCAGGACCTGATCCTGTACCTGTTCGGCACGCCCGGGCAGCACCGTTTCTGGTTCATGTGGGATGACCTGGTGCGGGGCGCGATCGGCGCGGTCGTGCTGGTGGACAGCCGCCGGTTGGCCGACAGCTTCCCCGCCATCGACTACTTCGAAGAGGCCCAGCTGCCCTTCGTGGTGGCGATGAACGGCTGGGACGGGCAGTTCCTGCACGCCGAGGAGGAGGTGCGGGAGGCGTTGTCGCTGGCCGCCACCATTCCGGTCATCCGTACGGACGCGCGTTCCCGGGAGGCGGTCAAGTCGACTTTGATCACCTTGGTGGAATATGTGCTGACGGTGCGGTCGGCGTACGGGAGACCGTACTAGGCAGAAAATAGGCATTAAGGGCCATGCGCTGGAACCGGCACATGGCCCTTAGCTTTGCCCAGATAAAGATCATTAAATGGTGATTTATGGTGATTTGTCCGGGTTCGCAAAGTGGACCGGGACATGAGTTGAATCCAGATTCAAATCAGACCGTGAACGTCCAGCTAACAATGTCCCGAAAAGTCTTGATCTATCTTGATATGGACTGCAACACTCCCTCTTTGGTCTGCTGCTCGCAGGCATCAAGGCACCTATGAAGGAGTAGCGGTCGTGTCCCGTATCCGGTACACCCGTCAACTGCCGGCTGCTTTCACCGCCGCCGGACTTGTCCTCGCGCTGGCCGCGTGTGGTGGATCAAGCACCTCGCCGGACTCCACCGCGGCGGCGGCGCCTAGCGCCACGACGGTTCAGCTCGACCCCAACGCTGATCTCAGCAAGCAGAGCCTCTCCATGTCGATCTGGGAGGGGTACAGCCCGCCGGACCTCCCCGAGCGGATCAAGAAGGATCTGAAGTTCGATCTGAAGATCGCTCCGCATGCCACCAACGAAGACATCATGGGCAAGCTGACCACCGGCCAGGACACCAGCTTCGACCTGGTGTTCGTCTCCGGTCAGTACGCGCAGGCGCTCAACGAGGCCGGTCTGCTCGAACCCCTGCACCCCGAGCTGATCCCGAACCTGGCCAACCTCTACCCCGAGGCCGCCAACCTGTCCTACGACAAGGGCAACGTCTTCTCCGTGCCCTACACCTGGGGCACCACCGGCATCTGCTACCGCACCGACATGGTGGACGCGCCGCCGACCAGCTGGAACGACATCCTCGCCCCGAAGGGCAAGGCCGTCGGCAAGGTCCTCATGATGACCACCGAGCGCTGGCTCGCGCTGCCCGCGCTGAAGGCCCTCAAGAAGTCGATCAACACCACCTCCGACGCCGACCTGGCCGCGGCCAAGGATCTGCTGCTCAAGGCCAAGTCGACCATGCTCGCCTTCGACGACACCACCTTCGGCACGAAGGTGGCCGAGGGCGAGGCGGCCATGGCCGTGGCCTGGGACGGCTGGTGCCCGACGGACAAGCCGAAGGTCAAGTTCGTCATCCCGACCGAGGGCAGCGACCTCTGGGCGGACACGATGGTGATCCTGAAGTCCTCCAAGAACAAGGAGGCGGCGCACGCCTTCATCAACTACATCCTGGACCCGAAGGTGCACGGGTGGGTGGCCGCGAACATCCTCTACAAGGTCCCCAACAAGGCCGCGATGGACAGCGTGGACCCCGCGCTCTACGCGTCCTACCCGCCGCTCGCGATGACGCCCGCGAAGTTGCTGGAGGGTGAGTCGATCATCGACCTCGGCCAGGACTCGGTGAAGTACACCCGCCTGTCGACCGAGGTCCAGGCAGCTCAGTAAGGCCGTTGGTGTGGCGGCGGGCGCTTGCGGCGCCCGCCGCCCTGCCGTCCCCACCGGACATTGATTGCGATCGGGAGACAGACGAATGGTTGAGCAGCCGCTGACGGTGCTCTTCATGCCGGAGAGCGCCTACGGGCCCACCAACAACTGCATCGGCATCGGCGACGTGCTGCGCCGCCGCGGGCACCGGGTGGTCTTCGCCGCGGAGGCGTCCTGGAAGGGCAAGCTGACCGCCCTCGGGTTCGAGGAGGACCTGGTCGACCTGGCCGAGCCCGCCGAGGACGCGGGGGAGCAGGACGCCGGCCAGTTCTGGAAGGACTTCATCCGCGACACCGCGCCGGAATACCGCAAGTCCACCCAGGTGCAGCTGGAGACGGTCACCAAGCCGATCTGGGACGCCCTGATCGACGGCGCGAAGTACTGCGAGCCGCAGCTGAAGGACATCATCGCCCGGGTCAAGCCGGACGTGATCGTCGAGGACAACGTCATCACCTTCCCGGCGCTGCTGACCGCGGGCGTGCCGTTCGTCCGGATCATGTCGTGCAACCCGCTGGAGGTGCGTGGCGACGGCGTGGCCCCGGTCTTCTCCGGCCTGCCCGCCGACGGCACCGGCTGGGCGGAGTTCCGGGCCGAGTACGACCGCACCCACCGGGAGATCTGGACCGCGTTCAACGCCTGGGTGGTCGAGCAGGGCGCTCCGCCGCTGCCGGACCTGGACTTCATCCACGAGGGCGACGCCAACCTCTACGTCTACCCCGAGATCATCGACTACACCGCCGAGCGCCCGCTGGACCCGTCGTGGACCCGGCTGGACTCCTCGGTCCGGGAGACCGATGAGTCTTTCACGCTTCCCTTCGAGCGTGGCGACGAGGCGTTGATCTATTTCTCGCTCGGTTCGCTCGGTTCCGCCGATGTGGAACTGATGCGGCGGGTGATCGACGCGCTGGGCCGTACGCCGCACAAGTACATCGTCTCCAAGGGCCCGCTGCACGCGGAGATCGAGCTCGCGCCCAATATGTGGGGTGCGGAGTTCGTGCCGCAGACTAAGATCATCCCGCTGGTCGACCTCGTCATCACCCACGGCGGCAACAACACCACCACCGAGGCGCTGCACTTCGGCAAGCCGATGATCGTGCTGCCGCTGTTCTGGGACCAGTACGACAACGCCCAGCGGGTCCACGAGACCGGCTGCGGCGTCCGCCTGAACACCTACACGTTCACCGACGAAGAGCTCTACGCGGCGCTCGACCGCCTGCTCGGCGACACCGAACTGCGCGAACGCCTGGC
Source organism: Acrocarpospora sp. B8E8 (assembly GCF_039871605.1). Lineage (NCBI taxonomy): Bacteria > Bacillati > Actinomycetota > Actinomycetes > Streptosporangiales > Streptosporangiaceae > Acrocarpospora > Acrocarpospora sp. B8E8. The sequence goes on from NZ_JBDPLV010000033.1 coordinate 72,799, forward strand.
CGCCGCCGGTACGGAGATCCGCCGCCGGGACGGGTTGCGGATTGCCGCGGATGTCATCGAGAAGGTCGCTGCCAAGTAATAACATGCCATACGTCCGGATTCGTGCAACATGTGTGATTCGCCGATCTGGTAATGGTGTGTTCCAATTTCTGATGCCACAGAAGGCACACGCGTGACAGGCGAGAGGTTTAGAAGCCAGTGACAACGCACGACCCGCGAGGTGGCCGAGCGATAGGGAACGGGCCGGAGCCCACGGCTTCGGCGGCTTCCTCCGGCTCCCGCGCTGCGTTTATGCGGCTGGGCAACTGGCGGGTGCGCTCCCGCCTGGTCGCGCTGATCCTCCTGCCGACGGTCGTCGGCGTGCTCTTCGCCGGTGTTCAGCTCACCGCGGCGATCAGCACGTCGGCCGAGTACCGCCGGCTCACCCAGGTCGCCGAACTCGTGGTCCAGCTGGACGAGATCAACCATGAGCTGGCCAGAGAACGCGACCTGATGGCCATGTACAGCGCCGAGGGCTTCCGCAACTCCCGGAAGAACCAGGTCCTCAACCAGCAGAACAAGGTGGACGGGATCCGGGGCCGGGTGATCGAGTCGCTCCAGACGCTGGACGAGTCGCAGCCCACCCGCGTGCTCAACCAGGCCAAGCGCATCACCGGCTGGCTCCAGGGCCTGGAGGGGCACCGCAAGGGCCTCATCAGCAGCCAGGTGCCCGCCCGAGGCGCCATCGGCATGTACACCCGCATGATCGCCGACATCAGCGTGCTCCACGAGGACCTCGGCCGCAGCGGCGCCGACCAGCAGCTGTTCGGCGACAGCCTGGCGCTGACCGCGCTCAGCCGGGCCAAGGAGAACCTGTCCAGGAGCCGCGGCATCCTGACCGTCGCGATCATCGCCAAGGGCAAGCTGGACTACGACGACCTCTCCGACTTCCTCACCGCTGTCCGCAACCACGACGCTGACCTGGTGACCTTCCAGAAGGAGGCGTCGCCCGCGATCGCCGCCCTCTACAAGAGCACGGTGCAGGGCCCCGAGGTCGAGCGCACGCACTCGATGCGCGCGCTCGCGCTCGCCCAGGTCCGCGCGGGCACCTTCATCGGCAACCTCGACCTGCTCCGCAGCAACGACGCCTCCAGCTGGTACAACGCGGCCTCCTCCACCATCGACCTGATGCGCGAAGTGGAGAAGGACCTCGGCGCCCAGGTGGTCACGCACAGTCAGTCGCTGCAGGACAGCGAGCAGCGCAGCGCCATCATCTCCGGCGTCCTGATCCTGGTCCTGCTGGCCGTCGTGCTGGCCATCACCGCCCTGGTGGCGAGCTCGCTCACCCGCCCGCTGCGCCGGCTGCGCCGGGAGGCCCTGGAGATCGCCGGATCCCGGCTGCCGGACACGGTCCAGCGGCTGCGCGAATCCGGCGAGTCCGCCGAGGCCCCCGACGTGTTCCCGATCGGGGTCACCACCAGCGACGAGATCGGGGAAGTCGCCCGGGCCTTCGACGAGGTCCACCGCGAGGCGGTCCGGCTGGCCGGCGACGAGGCCAAGCTGCGCAGCAACGTCAACTCGATGTTCGTCAACCTGTCCCGCCGCACCCAGACGCTGGTGGAACGCCAGCTGTCCCTCATCGAGGGCCTGGAGCAGGGCGAACAGGACGACCAGCGGCTCGGCAACCTGTTCAAGCTGGACCACCTGGCCACCCGCATGCGCCGTAACAGTGAGAACCTCCTGGTCCTCGCCGGGCAGGAACCCGCCCGCCGGTGGGGCCAGCCGGTCCCCGTGGTGGACGTGGTCCGCGCCTCCCTGTCGGAGGTGGAGAACTACGAGCGGGTCAACATCCAGATCCAGCCGGGCGTCGCCGTCGTCGGCCAGTCCGTCAACGACGTCGTGCACCTGGTCGCCGAGCTGGTCGAGAACGCGATCTCCTTCTCCCCCCGGGAGACCAAGGTCGCCGTCTCCAGCAACCGGATCGACGGCGGCGGACTGATGATCTCCGTCAGCGACGTCGGCATCGGCATGACCGGCGAGGAGCTCGCCGCCGCCAACTGGCGGCTGGCCAACCCGCCCGTCGTGGACGTGTCGGTGTCCCGCCGGATGGGCCTGTTCGTGGTCGGCCGGCTGGCCCTGCGGCACGGCATCCGGGTGCAGCTGCGCCAGCAGGACATGGGCGGCCTGACCGCCATGGTGCTGCTGCCCGAGTCGCTGCTCTCCCAGCCCGCCGCGTTCCCCGGCATGCCGCAGCAGCCCGCCGCCCTGCCCGGCGGCCCCCAGCAGTACGGCCTGCCGCCCGCTCCGGCGTTCGGGCAGCCCGCGCTGGCCAGCCCCACCTCGTTCGAGACGATGGGCCGCCCGCCGGTCTTCGGCGCGGACGCCCCTGGCATGGGCGCGCCCGAGCCGTGGCGGCGTGGCCGGTTCGAGAACTTCGAGCAGCGCAACCAGCAGGGCGGTTTCGACCGTACGCCGCCCGCTCTGGAGCGCGGCCCGTTCGACACCGGGTCCACCACCAACCCGTTCGGCACGCGCAACCCGTTCGAACCGGCTGCCGGGAGCAACCCGTTCGACACCGGGCCCACCCGCAATCCGTTCGACCCGGGCGGGCGCAGCCCGTTCGAGTCCGGTGCCTTCGGCGCCGGGAACGCGACCGGTCCCAACCCGTTCGACCCGAGCATCTCCGGTGGATTCAACACGACCGGCCCCAACCCGTTCGACCCCAGCACCTCCGGTGGATTCGGGGCGGGCAACACGACCGGGCCGAACCCGTTCGACTCCGGCGCCTTCTCCTCCGGTTCCTACGCCTCCCCCCGACCCTTCGACAACGGCGTCCCGGCCGAGACGCCCTGGCCCGGGCAGCCGCCCACGCCCGGCAGCCCCAGCTGGCCTGGCGGGCCGCAGGGCGCTCCAGGAGAGCGGGGCAACGGCTGGCCGGGGCGGCCGTTACGCGGCCCGTTCGAGCCGGACGTGGACAACACCGGCCCGCTGCCGGTGGTCCGCAGCTCGCCGCTGGAGGAGATCGACGAGTTCCTCCCGATCTTCGCGGCGGTCGAGTCCGACTGGTTCCGCCGGTCCGCGCCCAGCTCGGAAGAGCCCGACGGGGACGCGGAAGGCGGCCCGGCCGAGCGCAAGGCCTGGTCGTCCCCGGCTGACGCGGGCTGGCAGGCCGCCAAGGCCGCAGCCGAGCCCGCCCTGGGCGGGGTAACCTCTTCCGGTCTGCCGAAACGGGTGCCCAAGGCCAACTTGGTCCCCGGTTCCGCGGACTCCAAGCCGTCCTCGGCGGTCGCGGCGGCCGCCGTCGCGCCCGCCGCCGTTCCCGCCGCACCGCCCGGCCCGATGCCCGGGGTCTCCCCCGAGCGGGTGCGCAGCCGCCTGTCGAGCTTCCAGCAGGGCGTACGGCAAGGCCGTGCGGTGGCCAGGGGTGACATCAGCGAGGAGCAAGGATGGCCTGGGGCCGTCCACAGCGGTCCTGAGAGCGATAAGGATGAGGCATGAGGGAAATGAGCCAGGCCGCTCGCGGCGTCAATTGGCTGATCACTGATTTTGTGAACAACGTCCCAGGCGTGGCCCACACCGTGGTGGTCTCCGCCGACGGATTGCCCCTGGCGTTCTCCGAGGGGTTCCCCAAGGATCGGGCCGACCAGCTGGCGGCGGTGGCCGCCGGCCTGATCAGCCTGACGCAGGGCGCGTCCCGGGTGTTCGAGGGCGGCCCGGTCACGCAGACGGTGGTCGAGATGCAGCGCGGGCTGCTCCTGATCATGTCGATCAGCGATGGTTCGTGTCTGGCCGTGCTGGCGGCGGCCGATTGTGACATGGGCCTGGTGGCCTACCAGATGACGCTCCTGGTCGAGCGCGCGGGTCAGGTTCTCACGCCAGCGGTGCGGGCCGAGCTCCAATCCTCGCATCCCCGTTGATCGACACTAGGAGGACGCGGTGGCAGGCGGCTGGACAGGCGAGCCTCCGGCGGAAACCAGCTCGCTGGTACGGCCGTACGCGGTAACCGGTGGCCGGACGTCGCCGCGGATGCAGCTCGCCATGGAGGCCCTGGTCTCCTCGGCGACCGCCGGGCACGTCGATCTCTCGACGTTGACCCCGGAGCGCCAGGCGATCAGTTCGTTGTGTCGGCAGGTGCGCTCGGTGGCGGAGATCTCGGCGCTGCTGCGGATGCCGCTCGGGGTGGCCCGGGTGGTGATCGCCGACATGGCGGCCGAGGGGTTGGTGCACGTGCACCAGCCGCAGCTGGACGCGGGTAAGCCGGACTTGGGCTTGTTGGAAAGGGTGCTCAGTGGACTTCGACGGCTATAACCCCGGGGCAGGCGCCGCGGGCGCCGGCCGGGGCCTCACCTCAACGAAGATCGTCGTTGCGGGCGGCTTCGGGGTTGGCAAGACGACCTTCGTGGGAGCGGTGTCGGAGATCGTGCCGCTGACCACGGAGGCGGTGATGACCGACGCCTCGGCCGGAATCGACGACGTCGGGCTGACCCCGCACAAGACGACGACCACGGTGGCGATGGACTTCGGCCGGGTGTCGCTGGACCAGGATCTGATCCTGTATCTGTTCGGCACGCCTGGTCAGCACCGTTTCTGGTTCATGTGGGATGACCTGGTGCGTGGCGCGATCGGCGCGGTGGTCCTGGTGGACACCCGCCGGTTGGCCGACAGTTTTCCCGCCGTGGACTACTTCGAGGAAGCCAAGCTGCCCTTCGTGGTCGGCGTCAACGGCTTCGACGGGACCTACCCGCACGGGGAGAACGAGATCAGGGAGGCGCTCACGCTGTCTCCGCACATCCCGGTGGTCCGCACCGACGCGCGGGCCAGGGACTCGGTGAAGAGCACGCTCATCACGCTGGTCGAGCACGCGCTCACCATGCGGGTGGCCGTCCCCGGCTGGCAGCGCTAGCCGGGGACGGCGGTTTCTGTTACACGGTTGAATCGCGGAATCCGCTAGATCGGGGTCGCTACGACCGCGCTCGCCCAGGCGGGCAGCTCGACGATCTTGGACAGGGCCAGGCCGCTCTTCTCCAGCAGCGTCTGATATTCCGTCCGGGTCCGTTCCATTCCGTCCCCGATCAGGGCCAGCATTCGCATGTCGCCGTCCAAGCCGACATGCGGGGAGTCGTCGTCGGGGAGGACGATCTCCACTATTAGGATCTTGCCGGTGGAGGGCATCGCGGCCCGGATGTTGCTCAGGATCCGGACCGAGTCGTCGTCGTTCCAGTTGTGGATGACATTGGCGAGGATGTACACGTCCCCGGCCGGGATGCCGTCCGGGACGAAGAAGTCGCCCACCACGCACTCGCACCGGTCGGCCAGACCGGCCGCCGCGATCGCCTCCCGCCCGGACGGGATCACCCGGTCCAGGTCGAACAGCACGCCGCGGGTCCCCGGGTGGGCGGCCAGCACGGCGGTCAGGATGTGCCCGCGCCCGCCGCCCACGTCCACCACCCGCTCGACGCCGGTGAAGTCGTAGTGGTCGGCCAGGCCGCTGGCGAACGGGATCGCCCGGCGGGTCATGTAGTCGTCGAAGACGACTGCGGCCTCCGGGTTCGCGCCCAGGTACTTGTATACCGGACCGTGCAGCTCGCGGAAGGCCGAGACGCCGGACTTGACCGTCTTGGGGAGTTTGCCCATGCCGTTCCAGTACGCCTCCTCGCCTACCAGCCGGATGGCCGAGCGCAACGAGCCGGGGGAGTCGTCCGTCAGGAGGAGCCCTGCCTCGGTGACCTCGTAACCCTCCGGCACGCTGCGGACGAACCCCATTCCCGCCAGCTCGCGGAGCACTCGCCGGACCGACAGGGGGTGGGCGTCGCAGCGCGCGGCCAGCTGGTCGGCGCTGAGGGGCCCGTCCCGCAGGTGCGCGGCGAAGTCGAGTTCGGCCATCGTGGACAGCGCGGCGAAGCGTGAAATGCCGTAGATCGCGTCCCAGACGGCGTCGGCGGGTTGTGCGGTCACCTGGTCTCCATTTCGTGATGGGTGGTTATGCCGCGAACCATCCGGCCGACGTCGGCGCGGAGCTTGACGAAGGCGTCGAGTTCGCGGGTGCGGATCTGGTCGCGGGGTCCCGGCAGATCGACGGTGAGGTCGCCTGCCACGGTCCCCGGCGCCTTGCTGAGCACGACCACGCGATCCCCGACGTAGACGCTCTCGTCCACGTCGTGGGTGATCAGCAGGATGGTCATGCCGTGGTGCGCGCAGACCCGGAGCACCAGATCTTCCAGCTCTTCCCTGGTCTGCGCGTCCACCGAGCCGAACGGCTCGTCCATGAGCAGCAGCGACGGCCGGTAGGCCAGCGCCCGGGCGATCGACACCCGCTGCTGCATGCCGCCGGACAGCTCCCACGGGAACTTGGCGGCGGCGGCGCCCAGGCCCACCTCGGTGAGCGCGGCCATCGCCGCCTCGTCCCTGGCCTTGCGGTCCAGGCCGCGGCGGCGCAGCGGCAGGCCGACGTTGGCCAGCGCCGACAGCCACGGGTAGAGGGAGCGGCTGTAGTCCTGGAAGACCACGGCCAGGTTGTCCGGCGTGCTCTCGACCGGCCGGCCTTCCAGCAGGACGGCGCCGCCGCTGGGCTTGATCAGCCCCGCGATGGACCGCAGCAGGGTGGACTTGCCGCAGCCGGAGGGGCCCACGACGCAGACCACCTCGCCCTGCTTGACGGTCAGATTGATGCGGTCGATGGCGCGATATGTGCCGTAACTGTGGGTCAGATCGACTAACTCAAGCACCGGAGCTTCCTAGATCTTCCGAGATCTTCTAGATCGTCCGCCGGGCACGCTGATGCCATGCCAGGATGCGGCCCTCCAGCAGGAGGAACGAGGCGTTGAGCAGGAATCCCAGCACGCCGAGCAGGACGATGTAGGCCCATACGTCGGCGAACAGGAAGTTCTGCTGCGCGGTGAGCAGGCCGTATCCGATCCCGCTGGTGCTGCCGATCAGCTCGGACACCACCATCAGGATCAGCGCCAGGGACAGGCTGAGCCGCAGACCCGCGAAGATCTTCGGCATGGCCGCCGGGATCACCACCCGCCACAGCACGTCGGCGCGGGAGAACCCGAAGACCCGGGCCGTCTCCAGATACTGGCGATCCACGGTCTTGCAGCCGTCCGCCGTGTTCAGCAGCACCGGCCAGATCACGCCGAAGACGATGATCGCCAGCTGGGTGGCCGTGCCGATCTGGAACAGCGCGAAGAAGATCGGCACCAGCAGTGGTGGCGGCACCGCCCGGCCGAACTGCAACATCGGGTCCAGGTAGTCGGCCAGCCTGGCCGACCGCCCGATGGCGACCCCGATCAGGATTCCGGCCGCGCTGGCCAGGATCCAGCCCGCGAACAGCCGGCCGAGGCTCGGCGCGAAGGCCTCGATCGCCTCGTCGGTCAGCAGCCCCCGGGTCAGCGGCCCGGAGAACCAGAGCTCCTGGATGCGCACCGCGATCGTGCTCGGCGCGGGGAAGTAGGGCTGGGCGGCGAGCCGGGTGGCCAGCTCCCACAGCACCAGCGTCACCGGCACGATCCAGAGCCCGGCCACCCTGCTCGCGAAGCTTTTCCGGTTGAGGCTTGTACGGGTCACGACACACCCGCCATCCGGCTGTGATGCCAGCGGAAGACCCGTTTCTCCGCGGCCACCAGCAGCGAGTTGACGGCGATGCCGAACACGCCCACCCAGGCGGTCGCGGCGATCATCAGGTCGACCCGGTTGCCGCTGCCCGCCGTGCTGATGAAGACGCCGACGCCGTTGGTGCCGCCCGCCACCACCTCAGCGCTAACCACCAGGATGATGGCGACCGAGGCGGCCAGCCGTACCCCGGTGGCGATGAACGGGGCCGCGCTGGGCAGCACGACCCGGAACACCGTCGCGCCAGGACCGAAACCGAAGCTCCGCAGCGTCTCCTTGGCCAGCGGGTCGACGTCGCGGACACCGTAGATGGTGTTGATCAGCACCGGCCAGGTGGCCGCGTACACCGCGACCGACATGCGCATGTGCAGCTGGTTCTGGAAGATCATGATAGCCAGTGGGATGAGGGCCACCGACGGGATGGGCCGGAGGAACTCGATCAGCGGCCGGGTCGCGACCTCGGCGGGCCGGGCCACCCCGAGCAGCAGACCGGCCGGCACCGCGATGGCGATGGTCAGCGCGAGTGCCCAGAACCAGGCTTCCACGCTGGCGAGCGCGTGGCCGAGGAACTCGCCGTCGACGGCGAGTTCCACGGCCCTGCTCAGGATGGTGGAGGTGAGCGGGATGAATGCGGCGTCGATGAGGCCCGTCCTGCCCGCGGCCTCCAGAACGACAAGCAGCCCCGTGGCGCCGATGACGCCACGGAGCACTGTCGAGCTGATCAATCTGGACACGTCACCCCGCGGTCGGCGCGTGCAGCACCGACTTCACATCGAACCCGGCCTGCAGGTAGCCGTACTCCTTCATCGTGTCGGCGACCCGCTGCAGGCGCGCCTCGCTCAGGGTGGTGGAGTAGACCCCGAGCGCGATGACGGAGGCGGTGGCCGCGTCGATCTTGGTGTATTTCGGCAGGACCTCTTCGATCGCCTTGCGGTCGGAGGCGGCCAGCTGCTGGGCCTTGGCCAGCGCGCGCTGGAAGGCGGCCACCGTCTTGGGGTTCTTGCTGACGAAGTCTTCGTTCATCACCCAGCCGGCGATGGGGAAGTCGGCCAGCGGGCCGCTCATCGTGTCGGCGATCTTCTTGGCGCCCTGCTGGGAGTAGGCCGAAATGAAGGGTTCAGCCACCCAGATCGCGTCCACGGTGCCGTTCTTCAGCGCGCCGCCCATGTCCGGCAGCGGCATCGGCACGAACTGCTTGGGGTCGATGGTCACGCCGGCCACCTTGGCGGAGGCGGTGACGGCCAAGGTGGCAATGTTGTTCAGCGTGTTGACCGCGATCTTCTTGCCGCCCAGGTCCGCCGGGCTCGAGAGGCTGGCGTCGTCCGCGTTGGCCATCAGGACGAAGTTGTCGGGCGCGGACTGGTAGCTGTCCGCGACCACCTTGAACTTGCCCACGCCCTTCTCCTGCGCGGAGAACAGGGAGACGTAGTTGTTCAGAGTCGCGTCCAGCTGGCCGGCGACCAGCTTGGGCGTGGCGGTGGCGCCACCGACCTCGATGGACGTCCGTACGGTCAGCCCTTCGGCGGTGAAGAAGCCCTTGTCGATCGCGATCTGGATCGGAGCCGAGTCGGGTATAGGCAGGATACCGACCGTAAGGGCGGTTTTTTCCAAGCCGTTATTCGAGGTGTCCGCCGTCGTATTCGTATCGGCGCCGCCGCATGCCGTGAGTGCCAATGCGGCCAGGACGCTCACCACGAGCGGTCGGCCCAGGAATAGGCGTCTCATGGAGTCTCCTTTAGCTGGGGGAATGGCCCGCGGATCGTCAGATGATCTCGAACACGGCGGGCGACGAGCGACGAGCGTAGCGGAGGAAAAACCCCCTCAACAGGAATGAGAGCACTATGTCACCAAACTTGTAAACAAGTCAGCTGTTGGTGACTTTTGCGCTAAATGAGGTGTTTCAGGGGGTTGGATCGGTCCATCGAACGCATGATCCCATGGAGGGTGCGCAGTTGAGGTTCAACCAGGGAAGTTCGCTCTGACCTCTCGACATTACTGAGCGGTACGTGTTGGATCGTGGCAATCCGGTCACGGCTATTGGTCTATCTCGTGGTCTTATGCTCCAATTGCCCGTGGCTTATGGGAGGTTTCCCGGGATAAATTGATTTTTCTTTAGCGGAAGGTGCGGCCTGTGAGGACGGCTACGATCGACAATGATCACCGCACCGTGTCCGAGACGCCCCCGGCGGCCCTCCCCGGCCCCGAGGACGAAGAAGACACGCGTAACCGGCTGGCGCTGAAGAACTGGCGGGTCCGCAGCCGCCTGGTCGCCCTGATCCTGGTCCCCACCATTGCAGCGGTGCTTCTGGGTGGCCTTCGTGTGGTGACATCGATCAACAGCGCCGCCGAATATCAGAGGGTCAGCGAAGTGGCGGTCTTCACCGGCATCCTGAGCGACCTGATCCACGAGCTCCAGCTCGAACGCGACCTGACGGCGCGTTACATCGAGACCGGCCGGTCGGGCGAACCCGCCCTCGGCCTGGTCCGCAACCAGCGCGGCTCGGTCGATGTGCTCACCGACGCGGTCCGGAGCCGCGTCGAGGTCACCGGCGACTCCTTCGGAGAAGTCGGTCGGCAGAACCTCTCCCGGCTCGACCGGCGCCTCGGCGAGCTGGCCAACTTGCGCAAGACGACCGTGGAAACTCAGCTCCCCGCGCTGCTCGCGATCGACAAGTACTCCGCGTTCATCGCGGACCTGATCCGCCTGTACGACGAGAACGGCCAGGGCGGTGTCGACGAGGAGCTCGACGCCAGCGCCACCGCCCTCGCCTCGCTGGCCCGCGCCAAGAACGAAGCCTCCATCGTCCGGGCCACGCTCGCCCTCGGTACCACCGTCGGCCGCTTCGACCCGCTGGAACTGGACGCGTTCACTGCCGCCCGCAAGCGGCAGGAGGGCGAGCTGAACGCGTTCCGCACGGTGGCCACTCCGGGGGAACGCCAGAGTTACGCCGACCTCGTCACCGGTCCGGAGATCGACAGGGCCGAGTTCCTGCGGCTGTCGGCGCTGGAAGTGATCAGGACCCGCCGCCTGCTCAACAACCTGGACGACCGCCCAGGGCCGGACGGCGACGAGTGGTTCCAGGTCAGCAGCGCCACCGTCGACAAGATGCACGAGGTGGAGAAGCTCCAGATCGCCTCCATCGTCGACCGCAGCAACGGCTTCGCCGCCGCCGACCAGCGCGGCGCCATCGCCAACATCATCGTGGTCGTGCTGATCCTCGGCCTGGTGCTGGTCATCACCACCGCGATGGCCCGATCGCTGGTCAGGCCGCTGCGCCGGCTCCGCTCCGAAGCCCTGGAGATCGCCGGCCACAAGCTCCCCGAGCTGGTCCAGCGGCTGCGCGACTCCGACGGCACCGGCAACACCCCCGAGGTGAAACCGCAGCCCATCGGCGTCTCCTCCACCGACGAGATCGGGGAAGTGGCCCGGGCCTTCGACGAGGTCCACCAGGAGGCGGTCCGGCTGGCGGGCGACGAGGCCAAGCTGCGCAGCAACGTCAGCGCCATGTTCGTCAACCTGTCGCGCCGCACCCAGACCCTGGTGGAACGGCAGATCGCCCTGATCGACGGCCTGGAGCAGGGCGAGCAGGACGAGCAGCGGCTCGGCAACCTGTTCAAGCTGGACCACCTGGCCACCCGCATGCGCCGTAACAGTGAGAACCTCCTGGTCCTCGCCGGGCAGGAACCCGCCCGCCGGTGGAGCCAGCCGGTGGAGCTCACCGACGTCATCCGGGCCGCGCTGTCGGAGGTCGAGGGCTACGAGCGGGTCGCCATCAACATCCCGTCCGACGTGGCGCTGGCCGGGCAGGCCGTCAACGACGTCATCCACCTGCTGGCCGAGCTGGTCGAGAACGCGCTTTCGTTCTCCGCCAGGGACACCCGGGTGGTCGTCTCGGGCAACCGGATCGACGGCGGCGGCGTGATGGTCTCGGTCACCGACGGCGGTATCGGGATGACCCAGGAGGAGATCGCCGCGACCAACTGGCGGCTGGCCAACCCGCCGGTCGTGGACGTGTCGGTGTCCCGCCGGATGGGCCTGTTCGTGGTCGGCCGGCTCGCGCTCCGCAACGGCATCCGGGTCCAGCTGCGCTCGCACGACAGCGGCGGCCTGACCGCGATGGTGCTGCTGCCGGAGTCGCTGATGGGCGCTCCGGCGTACTCCCAGCAGCAGTACGCGGGCACATTCGCGCCCAGCTGGTCGCCGCAGGGCCAGTCCGAGCCCGTCGCCTGGGGCGCCCCGCCGCTGGCCCTGTCGGCGCCCGCGCCGAACGGTCCCGGCGGGCCCTTCGCCACGCCGGGTCCTGGCGGGCAACACCCGTCCTTCCCACCGCCGGGGATGCCGCAGGCCATGTTCGGCGTCGACAACGGGGGACCCCAGCGGTCCGCGTTCGACGGCCGGGGTCCCGCGGACGGCCGGAACGCGCTGGGCGGCGGCCCGGCCGGCGCCCTGCCGCCCTCGCCGTTCGACGGCCGGGGCGCGTTCGGCTCCCCGCAGGGGCAGCCGAACCCGTTCGACCAGCAGCCCGCCAGGTCGCCGTTCGACGCGCCCGCCACCGGGCAGGTCATGCGCTCGCCGTTCGACCCGCGCACCCCGCCTGGCGCGCCAGGCCCGGCCTCCAACGGGCCGCCGCTGCCGAAGCGGCGTGGGGATTCCGGTCTGTCCGGTATCTCTGGGTTCTCGGGAATGCCCGGGATGTCGGGGATGGATGTGGACAGCACCGGCCCGCTGCCCGCCGTACGAGAAGAACGGCCGGAGGACTTCCTGCCCATCTTCGCGGCGGTGGAATCGGCCTGGTTCCAGCGCAGCCCCGAGGACAAGAGCTGGAACCAGACACCTGCCGACAACGGCTGGGAGGCGGCCGCCCAGCAGCCCTCCTGGGAGGCCAGCACCTCCTCGGGCCTGCCCAAGCGGGTGCCCAAGGCCAACCTGGTGCCCGGTTCCGCCGACGCGGGCAAGCCGGCCATCGCGCCGATGCCCGCCCTCTCGCCGGAACGCGCGCGCAGCCGCCTGTCCAGCCTCCAGCAGGGGGTACGGCAAGGCCGCGCGGTAGCCAGAGGCGAGATCAGCGAAGACGAGGGATACCCGGGCGCCGGCAGAGGAGAAAAGCCGTGAGCGTGCCGACATCTACCTATCTGTACAGGGGTGTTCCGTGCGAGAGATGAGCCATGCCGCGCGCGGCATCAACTGGCTGATCAGCGACTTCGTCAGCTCGGTACCCGGCGTGGCGCACACCGTAGTGGTGTCCGCCGACGGGCTGCCACTGGCGTACTCCGACGGCTTCCCGAAGGACCGGGCCGACCAGCTCGCGGCCGTCGCCGCCGGGCTGATCAGCCTCACCCAGGGCGCCTCCCGGGTGTTCGAGGGCGGCCCGGTCACCCAGACCATGGTCGAGATGCAGCGCGGGCTGCTGCTGATCATGTCGGTCAGCGACGGTTCCTGCCTGGCCGTGCTGGCCGCCAGCGACTGCGACATGGGCCTCGTGGCCTACCAGATGACGCTCCTGGTCGAACGTGCGGGTCAGGTTCTGACTCCCGCGGTGCGGGCTGAGCTCCAGGCCACCCACCCGAGGAGATAATCATGGACTCGTGGGGGCCGCCGTATGGTGCCCCGATCCCGCCGCGGGATCCCGCCTCGCCGGTCCGGCCGTACGCGGTCACCGGCGGGAGGACGGCGCCGCGCATGCAGCTCGCGCTGGAGGCCCTGGTCTCCTCGGCGACGTCGATGCACCAGGATCTGTCCAACCGGCCGCCGGAGCAGCGGGCCATCAGCTCGCTCTGCCGCCAGGTGCGCTCGGTCGCCGAGGTGTCCGCCCTGCTGCGGATCCCCCTGGGCGTGGCACGCGTGGTGATCGCCGACATGGCGGCGGAGGGGCTCGTGCACGTGCACCAGCCACAGCTGGACGCCGGGAAGCCGGACTTGGGATTGTTGGAAAGGGTACTCAGTGGACTTCGACGTCTATAGCCACGGCACTGCCAGCCGTGGCCTGACCTCGACGAAGATCGTCGTTGCCGGCGGCTTCGGAGTTGGCAAGACGACTTTCGTCGGAGCGGTGTCGGAGATCGTGCCGCTGACGACCGAGGCGGTGATGACCGACGCCTCCAAGGACATCGACGACGTCGCATTGACGCCCAACAAGACGACCACGACGGTGGCGATGGACTTCGGCCGGGTGTCGCTGGACCAGGATCTGATCCTGTACCTGTTCGGCACGCCTGGTCAGCACCGTTTCTGGTTCATGTGGGATGACCTGGTGCGTGGCGCGATCGGCGCGGTGGTCCTGGTGGACACCCGCCGGTTGGCCGACAGTTTTCCCGCCGTGGACTACTTCGAGGAAGCCAAGCTGCCCTTCGTGGTCGGCGTCAACGGGTTCAACGGCGTCTACGCCCACGGCGAGGAGGAGATCAGGGAAGCCCTGTCGCTCTCCCCGCACATCCCCGTGGTCAAGACCGACGCCAGAACCCGCGAGTCGGTGAAGAGCACCCTCATCACGCTGGTGGAACACGCGCTCACCACGCGCGTGGGCTCGCCCGGCTGGTAAGCGGATAGGCTGGGGATCCTGGGGTAGTCCCCTGACCCACGACTTCTAGGCTGGCCAATCACGTGTTCGAGACGCTTTCCGACCGGCTGACTTCGGTCTTCTCCTCGCTTCGCGCCAAGGGCAGACTGTCCGACGCGGACATCGACGCGACCTGCCGCGAGATTCGCATCGCGCTGCTGGAAGCCGATGTCGCGCTGCCGGTGGTCAAGGACTTCGTCGCCCATGTCAAGGAACGGGCCCGCGGCGTCGAGGTGTCCCAGGCCCTCAACCCCGCCCAGCAGGTCGTCAAGATCGTCAATGACGAGCTGATCGACATCCTCGGCGGCGAGACCCGGCGGCTCCGCTACGCCAAGACCCCGCCGACCGTGCTGATGCTCGCCGGTCTGCAGGGCTCGGGCAAGACCACCCTGGCCGGCAAGCTGGCCCGCTGGCTGCGCGAGCAGGGCCACGTGCCCCTGCTCGTCGCCTGCGACCTGCAGCGGCCCAACGCGGTCCAGCAGCTGTCGGTGATGGCCGAGCGGGCCGAGGTGGCCGTGTTCGCGCCCGAGCCGGGCAACGGCGTCGGCGACCCGGTCGAGGTGGCCCGCCGCTCGATCGAGCACGCCAAGCGGCAGCAGCACGACGTGGTCATCATCGACACCGCCGGCCGCCTCGGCATCGACCAGGAGCTGATGCGGCAGGCCGCCGACATCCGCGACGCGGTCAGCCCCGACGAGGTGTTGTTCGTGGTCGACGCCATGATCGGCCAGGACGCGGTGACCACCGCGCAGGCCTTCATGACGGGTGTCGGCTTCGACGGCGTCGTGCTCACCAAGCTGGACGGCGACGCCCGCGGCGGCGCCGCCCTGTCGGTGCGGCACGTCACCGGCCGCCCGATCATGTTCGCCTCCACCGGCGAGAAGCTCGAGGACTTCGACGCCTTCCACCCGGACCGGATGGCGGGCCGCATCCTCGACATGGGTGACATCCTCACCCTGATCGAGCAGGCCCAGAAGACCTTCGACGAGGCCGAGGCCGCCAAGATGGCGAGCAAGATGGCCTCCGGCGACGGCTTCACGCTGGACGACTTCCTCGACCAGATGATGATGGTCCGCAAGATGGGGCCGATCAAGAACCTGCTCGGCATGATGCCCGGCATGGGGCAGATGCGGGATCAGCTCAACCAGGTCGACGACAAGGACCTGGACCGGATCGCCGCCATCATCCGCTCGATGACGCCCGGCGAGCGGGCCGAACCGAAGATCATCAAGGGTTCCCGGCGGGAGCGCATCGCGCGCGGTTCCGGTGTCACCGTGACCGAGGTCAACAACCTGGTCATCCGCTTCTTCGAGGCGCAGAAGATGATGAAGCGCATGTCCCAGGGCATGGGCATTCCCGGCATGCCCGGCGGGCGGCGCCAGCAGAAGGCGACCAAGCCCAAGAAGGGCCGCCGGGTCAGCGGCGACCCGCGCAAGGCCGGGCTGCCCAAGCCCGTCGCGGAAACGCCCAAACCCGGGACCGGCGCGCTCGGCAACCTCGGCCAGCAGCTGCCGCCAGGTTTCGATCCGTCCAAGTTCAAGTTTCCTGGGCAGAAGTAGGCACGAACATCTGGCAGAATGGGGTGTTGGAACATCGTGATCTGGTGGGTGCCCTCTCACCCCCGCCTGTCGCGCCTGTCCCTCGGGCGGTCGACACGTCGTGCCCCACTCGATGAGACACCGCTCACCCACTTGCTGAAGCAGGAGAGACCACACCCGTGGCAGTCAAGATCAAGCTCAAGCGGCTCGGCATGATCCGCAACCCGCAATACCGCATCGTCGTCGCCGACAGCCGCACCAAGCGGGACGGCCGGGCGATCGAGGAGATCGGTCTGTACCACCCGAAGGAGAACCCGTCGCTGATCCGGGTCGACTCCGAGCGGGCGCAGTACTGGCTGGGCGTCGGCGCGCAGCCGACCGACCCGGTCCTGAAGATCTTCAAGCTGACCGGTGACTGGCAGAAGTTCAAGGGCGAGGCCGCGCCGCCGCCGCTCCTGGTCGCCGAGCCCAAGCCGGACCGGCACGCGCTCTACGAGGCCGCCGCCAAGGAGACGCTCTCCGGCGACTCCGCCAGCGCCGCCACCACGCCGCGCAAGGCCCGCAAGGCCGAGCCGAAGGCCGAGACCGCCGCCGAGGCTGAGCCGGAAGCCCAGGCCTGAGGTGCTGGAAGAGGCCCTCGAACACCTGGTTAAGGGCATCGTCGAACATCCCGACGAGGTCCAGGTTCGGGCTCGGAAGATCCGTACCGGGCGCGTCCTAGAGGTCCGGGTTCATCCTGAGGACCTCGGTAAGGTCATCGGCCGTGGGGGTCGCACGGCAAAGGCGCTGCGCACTGTCGTCAACGCCCTCGCCGACGGCAAGTACGTGCGGGTCGACCTGGTCGACCTGAACGAGGCCCGCTGAACAATCGCACGAGACCAGGGGACCCCCCACGGGGGTCCCCTGGCTTGTTTTCTGGGGGTATCTGTGGAGAGCGCATGCAGCTAGTCGTGGGCAGGATCGGGCGTCCGCACGGCGTTCGCGGCGAGGTCACCGTGGAGGTCCGCACCGACGCGCCCGACCAGCGTTTCGCCCCCGGCACCACGCTGACCACCGAGCCCGCCGCGCGCGGGCCGCTGGTGGTCGAGGGCGCCCGCTGGCACAAGGGCATCCTCATGCTCAGCCTGGCTGGCGTCGAGGGCCGCGAGGCCGCCGAGGCCCTCAGGGACACGCTGCTGGTCATCGGCTCCGCGGACCTGCCGCCTTCCGAGGATCCCGACGAGTTCCACGATCACCAGCTGATCGGCCTGGCCGTCCAGACCCCTGACGGTTCCCCCGTCGGGGAGGTCGCCGACGTCCTGCATCACGGCCAGGATCTCCTGGTGGTACGGCGTGCGGGTCGCGACGACGCGTACGTGCCGTTCGTCAAGGCACTCGTCCCCGACATCGACCTGGACCGGGGCTTCCTGGTCGTCGCCGCGCCTCCTGGTCTGTTCGACCTGGACACTTGATCATGCGCATCGACATCATCTCGATCTTTCCCGAGTATTTCGCGCCGCTTTCCGTCTCGTTGATGGGGAAGGCCCGGGAGCGCGGCATTCTCGACATCCGCCTTCACCAGCTCCGCGACTGGGCCCACGACGTCCACCACACCGTGGACGACACGCCCTATGGGGGCGGGCCTGGCATGGTCATGAAGCCTGAGGTGTGGGGCGAGGCCATCGATGCTGTCATCGCGCGTTCCGCGGGTGAGTTCCCTGGCGCTTCGATTGCTGAGCCTTCGAGCGGAACCTCCGATGATGGTTTGGTTGCTGGCGCTTCGGGCGGAGTCTCTGGCGAAGGTTTGGTTTCTGGGCTTGAGGGCGAGGTTGGCGCCGTTCGGGGGCCGGTTGCCGGCCGTACCCCACGCCTGATCGTTCCTACGCCCAGCGGGCGCCGGTTCACGCAGTCGGTGGCGCTGGAATATGCCGCGGAGCCGTGGTTGCTGTTCGCGCCTGCCCGCTATGAGGGCATCGACTCCCGGGTCATGGTCGAGTACGCCTCCCGGCTGCGGGTCGACGAGGTCAGCATCGGTGACTACGTGCTGGCGGGTGGGGAGGCCGCGGTTCTGGTCATGGTGGAGGCCGTGGCCCGCCTGCTTCCTGGCGTCCTCGGCAACGCCAATTCGATCACCGACGATTCTTTCGCCCCTGGCGCCATGCAGAACCTTCTTGAAGGTCCCGTTTACACCAAACCTCCGGTCTGGCGAGGCCACGAGGTTCCCGAAATCCTCCTTTCCGGTCACCACGGCAAGATCGCCCGCTGGCGTCGTGACGAAGCCCTTCGGCGCACGTACATCAGGCGGCCTGACCTGCTCCCGGCCGTACAAGATCTGGACAAAGCGGACCGCCAGGCCCTGGCAGACCTCAATCCAGACGCGACCTGAACCGGTCATCGGCCATCGCGGATTCGCTCAACGCCCGCCCGGTCCCCTTTGCGCCGGTACGGCGAGATGTGACGCGGACGCAAACGGCGCCGGATAACGGCGAGCACCGAGGACCCCCGATGCTCGATTACGCGGCTCGTTTCGCCTCAGTCCTGAAGATGTGGCAAACTTAGTCGCTGTTGCCTACGTTGGCACCGCAGGGTCGGGGCATCGCGCCCGATCAGACGTATTCAGCTCAGCACGCGCGTCCCTCACGCCGCCTGCCCACGGAGGACAGGCCGGATGGACCTCCGTGTGCTCGCTTCGATGAGGAATCGCCGTCATGCACACGAAGATCCAGGAGCTTGAGAAAGCTTCCCTCCGCACGGACATCCCGGCGTTCCGTCCGGGTGACACCCTTGAGGTGCACGTCCGCGTCGTAGAAGGCAACCGGTCCCGAATCCAGGTGTTCAAGGGCTTCGTCCTGCGCCGCCAGGGCGGCGGCAACCGTGAGACTTTCACCGTCCGCAAGATCAGCTACGGCGTCGGGGTGGAGCGCACCTTCCCGGTGCACAGCCCGGTACTCGAGAAGATCACCCTCGTCACCCGCGGTGACGTCCGTCGCGCCAAGCTGTACTACATGCGTGACCTGCGTGGCAAGAAGGCTCGCATCCGCGAGAAGCGCGACGCGCTGCCCGCCGCGAAGTAAGGCGGCGGAGATGAGGAGCCCGTGCCGCGTCGGCACGGGCTATTCATCATTTTGGGGACGTTTCCCATTCACCGGCACCGCATTTGGCAAGTCGATGCCGCGTCGGCAACGCTCGGCGACGCGGGCATCATCTAGGCTCATGAGCAGGCGAGCCCGATGCATGTCGCGGGCTCGCGTGTTTTGTGACTAGCGAAGCGGGGTCAATCGACCCTGACCAGGACGGGGTGGACGTGGTCGCGGAAGACACCCAGCAGAATGCCAAGGGCGGCAAGGATAAGAAGGGCTCGTTCTGGCGTGAACTGCCGGTTCTGGTGGTCGTCGCCCTGGTGCTCGCGCTCCTCATCAAGTCCTTCGTGGTCCAGGCGTTCTACATCCCGTCGGAATCGATGGAGAACACCCTCCTCAAGAACGACCGGGTGCTGGTCAACAAGCTCGTCTACCGGGTCCGCGACATCGAGCGCGGCGACGTGGTGGTGTTCTCCGGCGTCGACTCCTGGGGCGGCGAAGCCGAATACGAGGAGCCCAGCAACCCCATCGCGGCCTTCTTCCGCTGGGTCGGCACCGCCTTCGGCGTGGTCCCCGGCGAGAAGGACTACATCAAGCGTGTCATCGGCGTCCCCGGCGACACGGTTAAGTGCTGCGACGCCAAGGGCCGCGTCACCGTCAACGGTGTGCCCCTGAACGAGGAGTCCTACCTCTACCCCGGCGACGTCCCGTCCATCTCCAACTTCGAGATCAACGTCCCCGACGACCGCCTCTGGGTGATGGGCGACCACCGCGCGGTCTCGCTCGACTCCCGCGCTCACGGCGGCGATCCCGGCGGCGGCACCATCCCGATCGGCCAGGTCATCGGCCGTGCCTTCGTCATCGTCTGGCCGTTCGACCGGGCCGCCGTGCTGCCCATCCCCGACACCTTCGGCCAGCCCGCCCTGCACGCCGCGCAGGCGGCCTCGGGCGCCGCGCCCCTTCTCCTTGGATTCACAATGGCCTTCCCGCTTGTGGCGCTTAGACGCCGCATACGGGTGAGGCGGTAACCTACCGCAGGTGACCGTGGCTGAAGAGACCGATCCCCCCGCGCCCAAAAAAAAGAAGCGCTCCACCCTCCGCGAAACCGTCATGTTCACGGTGGGCGGAATCGTCGTGGCCGTGCTGGTGCACCTGTTCGTGATGCAGTCGTTCTACATCCCGTCCGAGTCGATGGAGAACACGCTGCTGGTCAACGACCGGGTGGTGGTGTTCAAACTGGGCGGCATCGACCGCGGCGACATCGTCGTGTTCAAGGGCTGGGACGGCGAGGACACCATCAAACGGGTGATCGGCAAGGGCGGCGACACGGTCAAGTGCTGCGACGCCCAGCGCCGCATCACCGTCAACGGCACCCCCATTCAGGAAGAGGACAACTACCTCTATCCCGGCGACTACGCCGGCAAGACCTTCGAGGTCAAGGTCCCGGAAGGCCGCCTCTGGCTGATGGGCGACCACCGGACCAACTCGATGGACTCCCGCTCCTTCATGGAAGACGAGTTCACCGGCACCATCGCCGAAGCTGACGTGATTGGCACGGCTTTTGCCAGGTATTGGCCGTTCGACCGATTGGCTTTCTTCTCTCGTCCGGAGACGTTCTCCAAGATCCCATGATGGGGCGTACGCTGCTTCTGTCATGACAGTTGCCTATCGACCCCGTCCCAGCGTCGTACGTCGCGATTCGGGGCTCTACGGATATGAACGGGCCCTCGCCCGGCGTGGCCTGGCCCCCGTGGCCGGCGTGGACGAAGCGGGCCGCGGCGCGTGCGCGGGCCCGCTGGTCGTCGCGGCGGTCGTCCTCGGCCGCGACATCGACGGCCTGGCGGACTCCAAGCTGCTCACCCCCGCCCGCCGCGAAGAACTCCACCACAAGATCATGGCCACCGCCCGCGCCGTGAGCGTGGTGATCATCCCTCCGGAGGAGCTGGACGCCCGCGGCCTGCACAAGTCCAACGTGGCCGGCATGCGCCGCGCGATCGCCGCCCTGGGCCTGCTGCCCGGCTACATCCTCACCGACGGTTTCCCCGTCCCCGGCCTCCCCGCCCCCTCCCTGGCGGTCTGGAAGGGTGACCAGGTCGCCGCCTGCGTGGCCGCCGCCTCCATCGTGGCCAAAGTGACACGTGACCAAATGATGACCGAACTCCACGACGTCCACCCGGAGTACGGATTCGCCTTGCACAAGGGATATGTGACCCAATCGCACCGCAGGGCCCTGGCGACCCACGGACCCAGCCCGCATCATCGGTTCTCGTTCGTGACAGTGGCGCGGACGAGGCTGGGTATGGACATGCGGGAGAATGGGTCAGGGGCCCAGACGGGGTGTGGAACAGGAGGACCGGCATGAGCGCGGAGGATCTCGAAAAATACGAGACCGAAATGGAACTGCAGCTCTACCGCGAGTACCGCGACGTGGTCGGCCTGTTCACGTATGTCGTGGAGACCGAACGCCGCTTCTACCTGACCAACTCGGTAGACCTCGACGTGCGAACCGCCGAGAACGGCGACGTCTTCTTCGACGTCAAGATGCAGGACGCCTGGGTCTGGGACATGTACCGCCCAGCAAGATTCGTGAAGAACGTCCGGGTAGTCACCTTCAAGGACGTCAACGTCGAAGAACTCGCCAAACCCGACCTGGAAATGCCGAAGGAGGGCTTCTCCAGCTGATTTTGACCACGTTGTTGCGGACTCTTGCCGGTAGGTGAGGCTGGCGGGAGCGGGCGGGGTGTCGGTTTCGCGCCGAGCATGCCCCGCCGGGTTTGATCTAGGCCCCTGAGGGTCTTAGTGGCGGTAGTTCCTGCTTTCCTTCGCGACGAGGATGGCTTTCGCGTTGTGGAGTGTAGGAGACCCCCACGCTGGTGCTGGCCCCCAGTGGGGCGTGAGGTCGTTGGCCGCTGGTGGCGTACGCGCGACTGGAGGAGCTGATCGCCCGCTATCCGCTGCGCGGGGTGAAGGGCCGGGAAGCGCAAACTGCCCGCTGGGTGCGGGTGACTGTCTGTCGGTGGGATAACCCCGCCACGGTGGAGTAGAGCCCCGTGGAACCAGCGGGCGGGAGGATGGCCGCGTTGTGGCTGTTGGCCCGTGTGGATGATCACGGCGGCGGCGGGGTCGGGCGGAGCCCGAGGGCAACAAAAGGGTGGGCGGGTGGGAAGAACCACGTCCACCCGGTGAAGCCGAGATCGTCGTCCAGGGCGTCTTCGGGGGCGGGCGGAGGCCCGTGTGGAACAAAGGGTTGGGCGGGTGGGGCCATCCACTCGACACCACTATTCATGACGATCCGGCATCCGAGCGCTAGGACGTTCGGCGGCATCCACTGGGATGTGTACCAAGCTGGGGGATTGGCGCTGACAAGGCCAGGATCAGCGCTCTTGAGGAGAATCGGACGATCTCGGTGTCCGAAATGATGGCATCTGGATTTCCACAGGTCACAGGGTTATCCACAGGCGCGGATTTTCTCGCACGACGAGGGCGGTGAATGAGCGAAGGTCGGGGCCGGAGGTGGTCTCGTGGCCGCGAAGGATGAACTGGGTAAGACCGGCGAGCGGCTCGCCGTGGAGTTCCTGCGGGCGGCGGGAATGAGCATTCTGTCCCGCAACTGGCGCTGCGACGCGGGAGAGATCGACATCGTGGCGCGCGATGGCCGCGTGCTCGTCGTGGTCGAGGTCAAGACCCGATCCAGCCGCAGCCACGGAACAGCCCTGGAGTCAGTGACCCAGGAGAAGGTGCTGCGACTGCGATCCCTCGCCGGCCGGTGGCTGGCGGCCCAACACGAGTGGTTCGACTCGATCCGCGTTGACGTGATCGCCTTGGAGCGTTTCGCAGGCGACTTCTCGATCCGGCACGAGCGGGGGCTCGTCTGACATGCCCGTCGCGCGCACGCGGTGCGTCGCCCTGGTCGGCGTCGCCGGGCACACCGTCGAAATCGAAGCCGACGTCGGCAGAGGCGTAGTCGGCACGCACTTCATCGGCCTCCTCGACACCGCCATCAGCGAATCCCGGGACCGTGTCCGTTCCGCCCTGCTCAACAGCCGCTTCGATTGGCCCGACGCCCGGGTCACCGTCAGCCTGTTCCCAGCCAGCCTGCCCAAACGAGGATCCATCTTCGACGTGGCGATAGCGGTCGCCATCCTCGGCGCGGCCGGATCCATCCCTCCCGCCAGGATCGCGGACCCCTTCTTCCTAGGCGAACTCGGCCTGGACGGACAGATAAGACCAATCCGGGGCGTCCTCCCCGCCGCACTGGCCGCCGCCGAAGCCGGCGCCCGCCTCATCGTCGTCCCCTCGCTCAACGCCAGCGAAGCCGCCCTGGTCCCTGGCCTGACCGTCGTCCCCGCATCCAGCCTCCGCGAACTCGTGGACTGGCTCCGCGCGGGAGACCTCCACCGGCTGCCCTGCGTCGACGACGTCGCCTCCTTCGACGCCCGCCCACCCGCACCGCCGACCGACCTCGACCTGATGGAGGTCGTCGGCCAGCCCCTGGGCCGCTGGGCTCTGGAGATCTGCGCGGCCGGTGGCCACAACCTCTGGCTCCTCGGCTCGCCAGGAACAGGCAAGACCATGCTCGCCGAACGTCTGCCCACGATCCTCCCCGTCCTGGATCGCGACCAGGCCCTGGAAGTCACCGCCATCCACTCGATCGCAGGCGCCCTCCCCGGCGGCCACCCCCTGCTGTTCCGACCCCCGTTCATTGCCCCCCACCACACCGCCACGGTCGCCTCAGTCATCGGCGGCGGCACCGGCCTGATCCGCCCCGGCGCGGTAAGCCTCGCCCACCAGGGAGTGCTCTTCATGGACGAAGCACCCGAATTCGCCAGCGGCGTCCTCGACTCCCTCCGCCAGCCCCTGGAGTCCGGCAAGGTCACCGTTTCCCGCGCCGCCGGAACGGTCACCTTCCCCGCCCGTTTCACCCTCGTCCTCGCGGCCAACCCCTGCCCCTGCGGCCTGGGCGGCGAAGCAGGCCGATTCTGCGGCTGCAGCCCCAGCACCCGCCGCCGCTACCTCGCCCGCCTCTCCGGCCCTCTCCTCGACCGCGTGGACGTGAAAATCAGGCTCTCCCGTCCCAGCCGAGCCGAACTCCTAGCCGACCGCGCCCACACGGAACCAAGCAAAACAGTCTCCGAACGAGTCTCCCAAGCCCGGGAACGCGCCGCCAAACGCCTAGCGGGCACCCCTTGGCGCAACAACGCCGAGGTCTCCTCCGCAGTCCTCCACCGCGAATTCCGCCTCCCCCACGCCGTCCTCACCCCCCTCACCCGAGCTCTGGACGTCGGCACTCTGAGCGCCCGAGGCCTCGACCGAGTCCTCCGCGTCGCCTGGACCATCTCCGACCTCGCGGCCCAGGACCGCCCCGGCCTCGACGAAATCACCGCCGCCCTAACCATGTGGATGGGACAAGACCAGTAACGGCATCCCCCTCGTAAAGGCGGGGGTTTCCACGAAGGAGATCTGATGAAGAACCCCAACAACCGCATTCCAAACCCCTCGACCCGCGCCTACCCACTCAACAACTCCTCTCCATCTCCCAACCACTCTCCAGTTCCCGGTCTGGCTTCCAGTCGCTCTCTAGCTCCCGACCAAGCCACCGACCGCGCTTCGGTTCGCCCAGCCCTCAGCTCCTATTCGGCTCCCATCCCAGTCACCAGCCAATTCCCTTCCCATCACCCAGCGAGCAACTGGTCCCCAGCTCTCCGCCCAATCACCTATCCACCCCTCAACACCTACACGGAAGGCCTGCCGCATCAGGAAGGTGCCGATCGCCGAGAACAGTCCGGGGATCGCGAGAGCCGCCCACGAGGTCCCGGGGGCGGCCACCACGCACAGCCTCGGCTCCGGCGAGGCCACGCACTGTCGGCAGATCAGGACCCCCGCCCTTCTTCGCAAGGGAAGATCGCTCCTGTTCCTGCTCGCGTGAGTGTGGACCAGATCGATCTGCCTCAGTCTCATGCTGACGGCGCAGGGCGGTCGGAGGATGGTGAGGGAGCGAGGTGGCCAGGCGTTGGAGGGCTGGGTTCTGGATCAGGATCTGGGCGGTCGGGATCTGCGTGTTCGGGAGTGATCGATCCGGCGGGGGATGCGGATCGGTTGGCGCGGGCGGAGATCACGCGGATCGCGGAGCCGGGGGATCCGGTCATGGGGAGGCTGATCGAGGAATACGGGGCAGTGGGGGCGCTCGCTCAAGTTCGTCGTGGCGTTCTGGAGCCGGAGTTCATTCAGGCGGAGCTGGAGTCGGCCAATACGGAGCGGCGGCGGCTCAACCTGGGGCAATTGGTTACGGGATGGGCCGGGCGAGCGGTGGGTTGCGCGGGCCGGGCAGCAGATGATCTCGCTGCTGGGAGGCTGCTGGTGCCCGGCGATCCCGGATGGCCGTCGCAGCTCAATGACCTCGGGCGGTTGCGGCCGTATGGATTGTGGCTGGACGGCGAAGAGGATCTGCGTTTCGCATGCCTTCGTTCGGTGTCCGTCGTCGGGGCTCGCGCGGCCACCGCCTACGGCACACACGCGGCCGCGGAATTGTCGGCTGGACTGAGCGATCGCTCCTGGTCGGTGATCAGCGGCGGAGCCTACGGTATCGACGGAGCGGCTCACCGGGGCGCCCTTGCCGGCATCGCGCCAACAGTCGTCGTGCTGGCCTGTGGCACCGACGTCTGCTACCCATCCGCCCATGCCGACCTGTTCCGCGCCGTCCGCGAACGAGGCCTGGTGATCAGTGAATCACCTCCGGGCGTCCAGCCCACGCGTCTGCGTTTCCTGGTCAGAAACCGCGTCATCGCCGCCCTCTCCCGGGGAACCGTGATCGTCCAAGCCGCCCTCCGGAGCGGCGCGCTCAACACCGCATCGCACGCTTCCGCCCTCAACAGGCAGCTGATGGCCGTCCCCGGCCCTATCACCAGCGACGTCTCCGCCGGCTGCCACGCCCTCATCCGCGAGGCCCGCGCCACCTGCGTCACCTCAGTACCCGAGATCATCGAATTGGTCGGCTCCATAGGCGACGACATTGCCCCCACCCTGAGAGGCCCCAGCTACCCCCGCGACTCTCTCAACGAAGAAACCAAACGAGTCCTCGACGCCGTCCCCGCCCGCACCCCCGCGGGCCCCGCCACCATCGCCAGCGCCGCCGCCCTCCCCCTGACCACGACACTGAGCTGCCTCGGCGGCCTCGAATCCGCCGGCTACATCCTCCGAACCCCCGACGGCTGGCGCCTCAAACCTCTTCCACCCACTAATGCCATCCAAGCGAACTGAACGAACAGCCCACGCCGTAACCGCGGCACATCCCACAGGAACAGACCACTCGTGACCAGCTGCTAGACGCCGAACTCGGCCAACCGTGCAATGCACTTCGCAGGAGCAGATCACTCGCCCCAGAGCGCGAAGATCAGGCTGGGAATGGTCGCCACGCGACGCGCCCCACAAGAGCCACGCGACGCACCCCACAAGAGCAGACCGCTCTCGGAGTCCCGAATGGTGGTCAGAGCGGCCACCGGGAGATCCGGACCTGCGGCCATGCCAGTGGCCGCCGACAGGTCCCTGGTCCCGGTCCCCGGTCCCCGATCCCCGGTCCCTTCCGATGGGCGCCACACAGGCGTGGAATTGGGGTGATTTGGTCGACGACGCCGGAGCTGCTGCTGCGCGCCAACCTGAGGTCGTCATTTCCGGGGTCAGGAGGGTCGGAACATGTTCGAGGCGGGTGGTTGGATTCAAGCGTATGGGGGCAGCAGCGAATTGTCGGTGGTGCCTGGAAGACTCGGTCGTTCCTGATTGTCAACGGCGGGCCAATCGTTTTGCAGCGCCGTCGACACTGATCGTGAGCATGGGCAAGAACCGGAGGTGGAGCATGACTGGCACGTCTGTTCCCAAGCACTCCTCGCCAAGGTGGAACGGCGATACTCGTGAGGATCCGCCTGCTGTGGGTGGCGAGCGGGAGATCTTGGGTGCTGTTCTGGACTGGCAGCGAGCGACTTTCGAGCTCAAGTGTGCGGGCTTGCCGCCAGAGCGGCTGTCTGAGCGTGCGGTGCCTCCGTCCGGGCTTTCGCTACACGGTATGGCGCGGCATTTGGCTGGCGTGGAGCGGTGGTGGTTCCGGATCCAGTTCACCGGTGAGGACGTTCCGATGCTCTACTACTCCGACGATGACCCCAACCAGGACTTCGATTCCCTGGACGGCGACGTCAACGAAGCCTTCGCCGTGTGGCGGGGAGAATGCGAGCACTCCCGGCAGATCGTGGCGGCTGCGGCGTCATTGGATGAGACGGGGATTCGTAAGAAGACCGGCGAGCCGATATCGCTGCGAAAGATCATGGTCGACATGATCGCCGAATATGCCCGACACAACGGCCACGCTGACCTGCTACGCGAACGCATTGATGGGGCAACTGGGATGTGACCTCCCCAGCGCCTTGCCGTCTTCTCGCCACCACCCGCAGCAGGTCCGGGCTCGCCTCGGCCAGGGTCTCATCAAAGTTGCCCCCGATAGCGGGCACTGATGTCGTTTATGGCCATCTCTCGGAGCGTCCTTCCTCGATTCGCGTCTCGAAGGATTACGAGGTGGCCGTCTTAGTTCACGAGAACCCCTAGCGAGGCATGAACCGTTATAAACGGGAAGGGATCGCCCATATGCCACTTCGTGGACGCTAACGGGTAGGCGCGGGGCATAAGCTCTGGCGTTGGTGGGTAGCCCGCCACGATTTGGTGCCTGTATGGCGTTACCGGAAGGGGCAGGGGCTGTCAGGCGTTGCTGGCCGCCTCGCTGGGCACTGCGATAGGTGTATTGCTCGCGGGAACTGGCTTCTGGCACACATTCCGTGAACGACGCCGTGGATCGCTCACGCAGGTTGCTACGACCTGGGACGACGGCCCCACAGACTCACGTGGATCGCCCGTGCTCGTTGGCTTCACGGAATTTGTGCCAGATCCCAACTCTCACGAACAAAACCAGATAGGTGATCTTGTGCTGCCAGCTGCGGATTGGGTACCTCCTGGGTAGCTTGAACGTCGGGTGTTGCCATGAGTGTCGAGTTCGGGCTCGGTGTTCGGCGGTTGGCTTCTGGTGTTGCTGGCCGTTGTTGCGGGGTTAGGGATGGAGGTTTCGGTGGTTGGGGAGGTGGTTGTGGAGTTCGAGCGGTATTTGCGGGTGGAGCGGGATTTGTCGCCTCATACGGTGCGGGCGTATCTGGGGGATGTTGGTTCGCTGATCGGTCATCTTGAGAGTGCTGGGGTTGAGGGGCTCGCGGGGTTGGATATCGGGATGCTTCGGGAGTGGCTGGGCGATCAGCATGGGGCTGGGAAGGCGCGGGCCACGTTGGCCAGGCGGGCGGCTTGTGCGCGGGTGTTCACGGCCTTCTGCCATCGGCGGGGATGGTTGGACGATGATCCGGGGCTGCTGCTTGGTTCGGCGAAAGCCGGGAGGAGTTTGCCTGCGGTACTCGATCAGGACGAGGCGAGGGCGGCTCTGGACTCCGCTGGGGCCGATGATCCAAAAGAGTTGCGGGATCAAGCTGTCCTGGAGTTGCTCTATGCCACTGGCATCCGGGTGAGCGAGTTGTGCGGGCTTGATGTCGACGATGTCGATCGGGAGCGGCGTACGCTGCGAGTCCTCGGCAAGGGGAGGAAGGAACGGGTGGTTCCTTTCGGGTTGCCCGCGCTTCGCGCGTTGGACGCCTGGTGTGTCCGCGGACGCCCTCTCTGGATTCGAGAAGGCACCGGTCCTGCCTTGTTTCTCGGAATCAGAGGCGGCCGGCTCGATCAGGGCACCGTCCGCCGTGTCGTCCACGCCCGCCTGACCGACACCGGCGTAACGGACCTGAGCCCTCACGGGCTCCGACACACTGCCGCGACTCACCTTCTAGAAGGCGGAGCCGACCTTCGAAGCGTCCAGGAGATCCTCGGTCACGCCTCCCTCGGCACCACCCAGATCTACACCCACGTCTCCATCGAACGTCTCCACACCGCCTACCGCCAAGCCCACCCACGCGCCTAACCGCAGAAACAATGTCGACAACGACAACAAGCTCGGATTCTCGTCGGAGTCCCACGCCGGGCCAGTCCGCTCGTTCGGGCGCAGTCAGGTGGCGTCACCCAACTGTTCGGCC
This sequence comes from Acrocarpospora sp. B8E8, assembly GCF_039871605.1. Taxonomy (NCBI): domain Bacteria; kingdom Bacillati; phylum Actinomycetota; class Actinomycetes; order Streptosporangiales; family Streptosporangiaceae; genus Acrocarpospora; species Acrocarpospora sp. B8E8. The sequence goes on from NZ_JBDPLV010000033.1 coordinate 101,646, forward strand.
AGCCGTTCCAGGCCGCCCTTGATGAGCTGCCCATACTCGTCGTCGCCAAGCGCGCCGATCTCGGCCCGCGCCTGCTGGAGGTGCTTACGGGCGCGGCCGAAATCGCCCAGCTTGCGATAGCACTCGCTCACGTTGAGGTGCAACGACGGATACAAACCGGCCACTGAAAGCGTCACCCCAGCTTGGGCCACCCGCTCATCGGTGATCAGATCCGCGGCGGCAAGCGCTCGCAGATCCCACATCAGCTCCTGGTTCACGTCGTCCTGCACGTCGGCCATCGCGTGGGCAAGGACACAAACATGCAGCGGATCGCCTTGCTCGCCGCCGATGTCGTCCCAGATCTGCGCGAACAACTCGCGAGCGGCTTCACGCTGACCTCGGTGGTGATGCAACTCCACCCCCTGGCCGATCCGGGTGATCGTCGGGTCGGTGATCACTAGCGACTCCTTCACCAGCGCTGCAGCCGCAGCCAGCCTACTTGCCTGACGTGTTAGCGACCATCAAGCAGCTGACCAGCTAGTTCGCTTGACAACCCCAGATAATCATCGAGCCGGCCACCACACATCTCTATCGGTAATCACAAGAACACATTAAGTGATTAGTCGAATCTCCTGGTGCTGCTACTTCTCACCGACATTTCGAGCCCGATCAGCCCCGAGTGCGTGTAGGGCTCGTTGTCCTGTGTCACCGAACCTTGCCTGGAGTGCCACCGAAGATTGAGTGGCTGCGGCTCGCCGACCGATCTGCGACCTGTGGCGATAGCGATCAAAGTTCGATGTCACGCGCTTAAGCTCCACTGGCACAGGACACTCGTCCGTGTCCCTGCACGTGACCTCGTTCGTCCCTGTACGTGACTGGACCGTGTTTCTACATGAAAGAAGTCTCTCTACGCATCTCATTCGTCCCTGCACGTGCTCGTCCATGTCTCTACGTGAGCCGGAGTCTCTGTACGCGAGCTCTTGTACGTGAGCAGAAGTCTCTGCACGTGAGTAGGACATCTCCGGCTCGGGTGGTGTGAGACCTGCTTGATCTTCGGGGAGGGTGCGGCTGTTCGCCAGGCAGATCGCAGGGGCTCAACCTGCAGGACATACCCGAAGACGGGAACGTTCGTAGGCGGGCTAGTTGGTGGGTGGCTGTTCAGGGGTGGCGGGCTCGATTGACGTATTCGACGAGGGCGATCATGCGGTCGGGGGGCCAGGGGAGGCGGGCGGCGAGTTCGGTGCTGTTGTCCTGCCACATTTGGCGGGCGGCTGCTGCGGTTTGTTCGCCCTGCTCGGCTGGAGGGTGGAAGCGGGCGCCGAGGGCTTGGTAGCGGGCGATCAGGTCGGCCACCTGGGGGTCGTCGGTGGGGGTGTTGGCGGCGACGTGTGGGAGTAGCTCTTCGACCAGGGCCGCCCATTCGTGTTTGGCGGCTTCGATGGCTTCGGTGCCCAGGGCGGTGCGGCGTTGGGCAAGTTGGTCGCGTTGTTCCTGGGTGAAGTAGGTCTCGTACACAGTGATCAACTCCAGGGTTGACATGAATTGGTCTGGGCTGGGCATCTGGCGGGCGGCGATGCGTTGGAGCAGGCCGTCGATTCGGGTGCGTAGTTCGTTGATTCGGGTGGCTTGGGCGGTCAAGTCGTGTAGTTGGGCGGTCAGGAGGGTGTGGAGCGCGGTCAGCTCGTCGTCCTGGTCGGCCAGGACTGAGGCGATCTCGTCCAGGGACAGGCCGAGTGCGCTGAGGGCGCGGATTCGGTAGAGGCGTCGTAGGTCGTGTTCGGTGTAGCGGCGGTGTCCGGATGCTGTTCGTTCGTGTGGGGTGAGGAGGCCGATCTGGTCGTAGTGGTGCAGGGTCCGGACGGTCAGTCCGGTCGCTCGTGCCAGTTCGCCTACGCTCCATCGACGTTCGTTGTCGGCCTCGATCACGTTTTTCACGGTAGGACCTGACGTCGCGTGAGGTGCAAGGGGAAGAGGCGGACTTCCCCATGACCAAGGAGCAGGAGAGGGTCAAGGTAACGGCCTGCGCGGATGAGGCCCCAGTGGAGGCAGGTCGCGGGGCAATGAGGGATCTGGTGACCGGTGATCGTGCCTATCGAGGTTCCCGTTGAGACGCGCTGGCCTGCGTGGACGGTCGGATCGACTGGGAGATAGGTCGTTCGCAGGCCGTCGGGGTGGGTGATTGCGATTGCGGTCAGGCCGCCGACCTTGCCGGCGAAAGTCACCACACCAGAGCCTGCGGCCATGACGGCTTGCCCCTGATTGGCCTTGAGGTCCACACCCCGATGGCCGGGGAGCCAGCGATAGGAAGGTGGGTTGAACCTTCGCACCAGACGTGGACTCGACAACGGCCAGGTCCATCGAGGGACGCGGCGGCTACGGGTGTTGGCGCGGAGATAGAGATTTGGGCCGGCCGGGTTTAGGTGGGAGTTCGGGACGGCCGGGTTGAGGCGGGTATTCGGCACGGTCAGGCGTAGGTGGCGGTTCGGGACGGCCGGGTTCATGTGGAGGTTCGGAGCAGCTGGGCCTAGGAAGGGGATTTGGACGGCTGGGTTTAGGTAGGGGTTCGGAGCTGCTGGGTCTTGGTGGGGGTTCGGGAACGCCGGGATTGGGCGCGGATTCGGGGTCGCCGGGTCCTGGTGGTGGGGAGTTTGGAGGGTGAGGAGAGCTGGTGCGAGGAGGGGTGCCAGGATCCATGCGGGCATGGGGGTAAGGGTGCACGGCCGGGTTGGAGGAGGAGCTTCCGAGCGGGGTTCTGTGGATAACCCTGTGGGCTGTGGATAAAAGCTGTGGATAACTGGGGTGGCTCGTGGCTGATGACGGACTGATTGCAGGTGGGATGGGTCCCGGTGAAGTTGGGGCGCTCGTGGGAGAGTTGGGGCGGGCGGCTGGGGTTGTGTTGCCTGATGTGCGTGTTCTGGGGTCGGAGCCAGTGTTTCCCTCGGCGTTCAGGATTGGGATGTTGGCGGGGGCCAGCGTCGGGGCCTTCACGGCGGGGGTGGCGGCGTTGTGGGGTCGGAGGACGGGGTTGCGAGCGCAGGTCTCGGTGGATGTACGGCATGCGGCCGTGGCTTTTCGAAGTGAGGGATATTTCCGGATCAATGGTGAAGCGCTGAGCCTGTGGGCGTCGTTGTCCGGGGACTATGCGACGGCTGATGGGTGGGTGCGTCTGCATTGCAACTTTGATCATCACCGGGATGCGGCGTTGCGGGCGTTGAGGGTTGACCGGGCTTCGCGGGAGGCATTGGCCAGGGGTTGCGCGGGTCGTACCGCGTTGGAGGTTGAAGAGGCGGTTACGCGGAGTGGGGGATGCGCGGCCGCGATGCGGACGAGAGAGGAGTGGCGGAACCACCCGCAGGCCGTGGCTGTCGCGGCGGGACCGCTGATCTCGCTTGGTCGGCTGGGACAGGGGCCGCAGTCCGATTTGGCCCGCGGTGTGCGTGGGATGCCGGGCTTCGCTGGAGATGCGCAGAGGCAGGGCGAGGATGGGGCACCTGGGCTCGCTCGTGGCGCATGGCCATTGGAAGAGATCGGGGAACCCAGGTACGGGCGTGATCCGAGATCGATGGTCGAGGTCGGGGAACCCAGGTTCGGGCGTGATTCGGGATCGATGGTCGAGGTTGGGAAAGTCGGATTCGGTGGGGATGGGCGGCCCTTGGCGGGGGTTCGGGTGTTGGATCTGACTCGGGTGATCGCGGGGCCTGTGGCGGGGCGGGTCTTGGCGGCGTATGGAGCGGATGTGCTGCGGGTGGGTGCCGAGGATCTGCCTGAGGTGCCGGGGCTGGTGGTGGAGACCGCGTTTGGGAAACGGTCTTGTCATATTGATCTCCGGGTTGAGCCGGAGAAGTTGCGGGAGTTGGTTCGGGGCGCTGATGTGATCTTGCGGGGGTATCGGCCCGGAGCTTTGGAAGGGTTTGGGTTCGCGGCCGATGAGCTGGCGAGGGTGCGCCCGGGGATTGTCGTGGTGGATATATCGGCGTATGGGGTGAAGGGGCCGTGGGCGGGGCGGCGGGGTTTCGACAGTTTGGTCCAGATGGTGTCCGGGATTGCCCATGAAGGGGGTGATGGGAGCCGTCCCCGGCCGTTGCCGTGTCAGGCACTTGATCATGCGACGGGGTATCTGGCCGCGTTCGCGGCGGTTGCGGGGCTGCTGCGCCGGGCTGACGAGGGTGGCTCCTGGCATGCTGAGCTGTCGCTGGCGAGGACCGCGCAGTGGCTCGACGAGTTGGGGCGCGGCGAGTTCGGCACGGAACCCTATGCGGATGACCTGCTCGACACCATGGGCAGCGTGTTCGGGGAGCTCACCTTTGTTCGGCCTCCTGGGTCGATCGAGGGTGCGGAGCCGTACTGGGCGAGTCCGCCGCCTCGGCGTGGGGAACATGCGCCCGCTTGGTGAGCGGTGACCACCAAAGGCACGGAATCGTCAGTACGGCACCCGCCGCGCACACCCACATCGCCGGACGAAGCCCAAGAAACTCCCCAAGCACCCCACCCAGCAATCCGCCCAGCGCCATCACCCCCTGCGTGGCGAAGTTGATCGAGGCGTTGACCCTGCCGATATACGCCTCCGGAGCCTCGCGCAGCGTGGCCGCCCCCGAGCAGACGCTGAAGCACACCACGGCCGCACCCACCACGACCTCCGACACCGCGATCAAGCTGGAGACCAGCCAAACGGGTCCGGACGACGCCGCCATCGTGACAAACCCCACCGGAAAGAACAGCACCGACCCGAGCAGCACCCGATTCCCACCGAACCGGCGCTCCAACCGGGGCGCGACGACCGCGCCGAGCAGCCCACCCCCCCCGAACCCCACCACGGAGATCCCGACCAGCCACCCCGGCAGCCCGAGCACATTGACCGCGAAGAGCACATAGACCGCCAATTGCGCGGCCCCGAAAAGATTGACCGTCATCCCGGCCAGCGTGAGCGCCCGCAGGACCGGATGGCCGACAAGGGTCCGGATTCCTTCGCCTATCTCCCGAACAAGCGTCCGACGAATCTCCCGAACAAGCGTCCGGCGACCGCGAGTCGCGTGGCCGGACGGCCGGTCCGGCTGAACCTGCCCGTGACCGGACTGTTTGTGACCGGATTGATCAGGGTCGGATTGATCAGGGTCGGACTGACTACGACCGGACTGACCGTGAAGGGTCTGAGGAGTCGGCTCCGGCGCGCGAATCGACCGCAGGCACACGGCCGAGACCAGGAACGAGATCGCGTCCACGATCAACGCCAGCGGTGCGGTCAGAACGCTGACCAGCAAACCCGCGAGTCCAGGACCGCCCAGTTGCGCGACTGCGAACACGGACTGGAACCCGGCCAGCGCGGCGGTGCGCTGATGTTCCGGAACCACGCTGGTCAGATGGGGTGTGTTGAAGTTGCGGAACACCACGGTGCAGGTGCCCACGATCAGCGCCACCGCGATCAGCCAGGGCACGGTGAGCCACCCCGCCACCCACGCGACGGGAACCGTCAGCACCGCGCTCCCCGCCACGACCTCGCACCCGACCATCACCGGCCGCCGCCGCGCGATCCGGTCGGCGATGACTCCCACGGGTAACCCCACCAGCAGAAACGGCAGCGAGGCCGCCGCAGTGAGCATGCCCATCTGCAGGGGAGAGGCACCGAGCAAGGTCACCGCCGTCAGCGGCACGGCAAGCCGCGACACCTCACTCCCCGCCTCGGTGACCGCTCGCGCGCCCCACAGAAGCCGATAGTCCCGCTGTCTCCGAAGAGGAATCGTCTGAAGCATATTATGAAGCTAATCCTTCACAACTATGAAAGCAACCCTTCAGATATGGCAGGAAGGTACGGTGGGGGGCCATGACAACCGAGAAGCCCGGGGCCCGGCGCCACTCCACAGAGGACCCCACTCTCGGCTCGGACTCACCCCACGGGGGTTCGCGGTCCGAGAAGAAGCCCGCAAGGCCCCAAAGGCCGGGCTCTGGGGGAGTCGGTTCGTCGTCCGAGCAGGAGTCCGCGATGTCGCGAATGCCAGGGTCGGACTCGTCCGGCGTCAGTTCGCGGTCCGAGCAGGAATCCCCGGCAGTGCCGCCGTCAGACCAGGAAACCAACCGGTATCGCGTCCTCACCGATGATGTGGGGGTCTTGCGGGCCATGGCCCACCCCGCTCGGCTGGCGATCTTGACCCGGCTGCAGACCGAAGGTCCCGCCACCGCCACCGAATGCGCCGAGGTTGTCGGGCTCTCGCCGAGCGCGTGCAGCTACCACCTCCGGATGCTGGCCAAACACGGCTTCGTCGAGGACGCTCCCGCGCGCGGCGACGGCCGGGAGCGCGTCTGGCGGGCGCTTCAACGAGGCTGGATGCTCCGCGACCCGGACCACGGCGAGCTCACGCCCGACCTCCTCGCCGCGCAGGACGCGGTCATCGAAACCGTGCTGGACGACGCGCGGAAGCGACTCGCCGAGTATCTCGGCCAGGCGGCGCGCGAGTCGTCCGAGTGGCGATCCGCCACCTCGCTCACCCACTCCGTCCTGCTGGCGGACGCCGACGAGCTCCGCGAGATCAGCGCGCGAATCGCCGAGATCCTCACCCCCTACAAAGTCGTGTTCCGCGACCCCGCCGAAGCCCCCACGGGCGCGCGCCTCGTGGAGGTTCATATCCGGCTGTTCCCCCGCCCGCCACGAGGCAGGAAAGCCGAGTAGCGGGGTCAAGGCCCCGGACAACTGAGGGTACGGATCCGGGTAGACTGTTCGGTGGCCTGCGGCATGTGGGCCGAATTCGCACGCCCATCACACGAACCGTTCCCTCGGTCCATCTGGCTGGAACGGTTCGGGGCGTCAGGGCGGGGGCCGCACGGCTCCCGCGGAACAACCGAGAACCATGGAGGACCATTTCAATGGCCACCCCCGTCGTCACCATGCGACAGCTGCTGGAGAGCGGCGTTCACTTCGGACACCAGACACGCCGGTGGAACCCGAAGATGAAGCGCTTCATCTTCACCGAGCGCAACGGTATCTACATCATCGACCTGCAGAAGTCGCTCGCCTTCATCGACCGGGCGTATGACTTCGTCAAGGAGACCGTGGCGCACGGCGGCACGATCATGTTCATCGGCACCAAGAAGCAGGCGCAGGAGTCGATCGCCGAGCAGGCGGCCCGCGTCGGCATGCCGTATGTCAACCAGCGCTGGCTGGGTGGCATGCTCACCAACTTCTCCACCGTGCACAAGCGGCTGCAGCGCCTGAAGGAGCTGGAGGAGCTCGACTTCGAGAACGTGGCCGCGTCGGGGCTCACCAAGAAGGAGCTCCTCATGCGCCGCCGCGAGAAGGAGAAGCTGGAGCGCACGCTCGGCGGAATCCGGGACATGGCCCGGGTGCCGAGCGCGGTCTGGGTGGTGGACACCAAGAAGGAGCACATCGGGATCAGCGAGGCCAAGAAGCTGGGCATCCCGGTGGTCGCGATCCTGGACACCAACTGCGACCCGGACGAGGTCGACTACCCGATTCCGGGCAACGACGACGCCATCCGCGCCGTCAGCCTGCTCACCCGGGTGATCGCGGACGCGGTGGCCGACGGTCTGATGACCCGCGCCGGCGCCGCCCGCGGTGACGACAAGCCGACCGGCGTGGCCGCCGCCGAGCCGCTGGCCGAGTGGGAGCGTGAGCTCCTGGAGGGCAGCGCCGCCCCCGCCGCCGAGGCTCCGGCCGAGGAGCCCGCCGCCGAAGCCGAACCGGCCCCCGAGGTCGCGGAAGTCACCGCTCCGGAAGAGCCGAAAGAGCAGGAAGACGGCGACGAGAAGGCCTGACCGGGTCAGGCACAGCAAGCTCCACCGGGTGGGCGCGTCCGAAGCGGAAACGCCCACCCGCTCCACGACGAAAACCCATGAGGAATGACAATGGCTTCCGTGAACATGGCCGATGTCAAGCGGCTTCGTGAGCTGACCGCCGCCGGCATGATGGACTGTAAGAAGGCGCTGGAGGAGTCCGAGGGCGACTTCGACCGCGCGGTCGAGCTCCTGCGTCTCAAGGGCGCCAAGGATGTCGGCAAGCGCGAGGCCCGCACCGCCTCCAACGGCCTGGTCGCTCTCCAGCAGGAGGGCGACGCCGCCGCGGCGCTGCTCGAGCTCAACTGCGAGACCGACTTCGTCGCCAAGGGCGAGCGTTTCCAGCAACTCGCGGCCGAGATCGTCGCGCACATCCTGGCCACCCGCCCGGCCGACGTGCCCAGCCTGCTGGAGTCCGAGCTGGCCGGAAAGTCGGTCAAGGAGCACCTGGACGAGGCCAACGCGGCTCTCGGTGAGAAGATCGAGATCCGCCGGTTCTCGGTGCTCGAAGGCGGCTACATCGGTGCGTACATGCACAAGACCGACCCGCAGCTGCCGCCGGCCGTCGGCGTGCTCGTCCAGCTGGACTCGGCCAACGCCGAGGTCGCCAAGGACATCGCGCAGCACGCCGCGGCGATGGCGCCGAAGTATCTGGACCCGACCGCCGTGCCCGGCGAGGTCATCGAGAAGGAGCGCGCGCTCTTCGAGGAGATGACCCGCGAGGAGGGCAAGCCCGAGCCCGCGATCAGCAAGATCGTCGAGGGCCGGATCAACGGGTGGTACAAGGACTTCACGCTGCTGGAGCAGGCGTTCGTGAAGGACAACAAGAAGACCATCAGGAAGTACGCGGACGAGGCGGGCGTCAAGGTGCTGGCCTTCACCCGCTTCAAGGTCGGCCAGGCATAGTCTGGGGGCAGTCCCCGTGAAACGCCTCAGGAGCTGACTCACGGATACTCGCTCAGCTTGAACCGCCACACCGAGGAGGCCGCCGACGTGCAGGAAAACACCGAACCCGCCACGCCGGCGGCCCCGTCGTACGACGGGCCGCTGCGCTGGAAGCGTGTGATGCTGAAGCTGTCCGGGGAGGCCTTCGCGGGCGGCGACTCGCTCGGCATCGACCCGGTCACCGTCGGCAAGCTCGCCGACTCCATCGCCGAGGCCGTCCGGGAGGGCCTGCAGGTCTCCGTGGTCGTCGGCGGTGGGAACATGTTCCGCGGCGCCGCGCTGTCGGAGCGCGGGATCGACCGCGCCCGCGCCGACTACATGGGCATGCTCGGCACCGTCATCAACTGCCTCGCGCTCCAGGACTTCCTGGAGAAGCGGGGCATCGAGACCCGGGTCCAGACCGCGATCACGATGCAGCAGGTGGCCGAGCCGTTCCTGCCCAGGCGTGCGATCCGGCATCTGGAGAAGGGCCGGGTCGTCATTTTCGGAGCGGGGCTCGGCTCGCCGTTCTTCTCCACCGACACCTGTGCCGCGCAGCGCGCCCTGGAGATCGGTGCGGAGGCCCTGCTGAAGGGCACCAAAGTGGACGGTGTATACGATGCCGACCCCCGCAAGAACCCCGACGCGGTGCGCTTCGACCGGCTGGAGTACAGCGAGGTCCTGGCGCGCGACCTCGCGGTCATGGACGCCACCGCGATCAGCCTGTGCAAGGACAACGGCCTGCCCATCGTCGTGTTCGAACTGATGGGCGAGGGCAACATCCTGCGGGCGGTCCGCGGTGAGAAGATCGGCACGCTGGTGAGTCCGGCAGGGAAATAGGGAGCCGCAGTGATCGAGGAAACCCTCTTCGAGGCCGAAGAGAAGATGGACAAGGCGGTGACGGTCGCCAAGGAGGACTTCGCGGCCATCCGGACCGGCAGGGTCACGCCCGCGATGTTCAACAAGATCAACGTGGACTATTACGGGTCGCTCACGCCGATCCAGCAGCTGGCGTCGTTCCACGTCCCCGAGGCGCGGATGGTCCTCATCCAGCCGTATGACAAGGGGTCGATGAGCGCGATCGAGAAGGCCATCCGGGACAGTGACCTCGGCGTCAACCCCGGCAACGACGGCGTGATCATCCGTGTGGTCTTCCCCGAGCTGTCGGGCGAGCGGCGCAAGGAGTACATCAAGGTCGCGCGTACCAAGGCGGAGAACAGCCGGGTGGCCATCCGCAACATTCGCCGGCACGCCAAGGAGACCCTCGACAAGATGGTCAAGGACGGCGAGACGGGCGAGGACGAGGTGCATCGCGCGGTGAAGGAGCTCGACGACCTGACCCAGAAGCATGTCGCGAAGATCGACGACCTGCTGAAGCACAAGGAAGCCGAGCTGCTGGAATTCTAGGCGGCGAACCGGCCGGCGGGCCGGTGGCGTCATCGTGATCCTTGTCCGCACGCAGCCACGAACGCCGCGGCGCCCGTACGGGCAGGGATCACGCGCATTAAGGGAGTAAACGGCTTGGACGACAACGATCCGGTGGGTACCGGCGACGCGCCCCCAGCGGCGGGCGGGAGCCGTACCGGGCGGAATCTGCCTGCGGCGATCGGGGTGGGGGCCGGGCTCGCGGCGCTGGTCATCGGGTCGCTCTACACGGTCAAGTCGTTGTTCCTGGTCGTGGTCATGGTGACCGTCGGCGTCGGCGTGCACGAGCTGGTGAAGGCGTTCGGGTCGCGGCAGATCCGGGTGCCGCTGGTGCTACAGCTGGCTGGGCTCGCGGCGATGCTGGGCGGTGCGTACTACGGCGGGCCGGTTTCGCTGGTCGGCGCGTTCGCGATGACCGTGCTGGTCCTGCTGGGCGTGCGGACATTTCAGGGCGCGGATGGGTTTGTACGGGATGCCACGGCCAGCGTCTTCATCGCGGTCTATCCGGCGCTCCTCGCCGGTTTCGTGGCGTTGCTGCTGCGCCCGGAGGATGGCGCCGACCGGGTGGTCACCTTCGTCGCGATCACCGTCGCCAGCGACATCGGAGGGTATGTCGCGGGGGTCCTGTTCGGACGGCACAAGATGTCACCGATCATCAGCCCGAAGAAGACCTGGGAGGGTTTCGCCGGGTCCGCGCTGGCCTGTGTCGTGGTCGGGGCCTGGCTGGTGGCGTGGCTGCTCGGCGGCGCGCTGTGGCAGGGCGCGATCCTGGGCGCGGTCATGGTCGTCTGCGCCACCATCGGCGACCTGATCGAATCGATCATCAAACGCGATCTGGGCATCAAGGACCTGGGCACCCTGCTCCCCGGTCACGGCGGCGCGATGGACCGCCTGGACTCGCTCCTGTTCGCCCTGGTCCCGTGCTGGCTCCTGCTAAGCCTCTTCATCCACTAAACGCCGATAAATCGGCTTAAATGCGGGTGTGCGGGGCTAGCCGGCTGGACAGCACCTCGTGCCCGCGCTCCGCCGCGAGCCGCAACTCGGTGTCCGTGATCGGCACAAGCCACAGCCACTGTACGGCGTCGCCCCCAAACGCAAATCCCGAAATATCCGGCAACCCCACCGGCTCCGCCAGCAAGATCACGCCCTCGTGGCCGTTGCCCAGCGGGAACGTGCCAGGCTGGTGATACCAGCGGGCCGTATGCCCGTGCCCCAGCCAGGTCACCGACCGCCACGGATACTGCCCCAGCCACAGGAACAACCGCGCCGCCACCCGGGGATCCTGCCGGGTCGCCACCGCGAGCTCCACCCGGGTAGGCGTGTCATACAGCTCAGCCGTCGGCATGCGCTGACAACTCATCCCCACCGTGGACAGGATCGTGTAATCCCGCCCAGGCCGCTCCGTCACCCCGATCCGCGGCAACCCGCCCGCGCTGGCGTCCCAATACCGCCCGGGCGGCCCCAACCGGCTGTCCAGATGCCCCATCACGAACTGCTGGAACGACGTCCAGCTCCCCTCCGCCTCCCGCCACTCCCAGTACGCCCTGGCCTTGCGCACCCGCGGCGCCAACCCGTCCAGCGCCTCCGCCAGCGCCCAGGCGAACGGCGATTCCCCCAGCGCGTCGCGCGCGTACCCCGGCATGCCCCGATCGAGATCGGCCCAGCCCGGGATGACGGCCAGCAGCTCCTCGCCCTCGTACAGCGCGACCCCGTCCCCCTCCTCGAACCACAGCACCCGCAGCCGCGTGCCGTCGAAGGGCTCGGTCCCCTGCGGGTAGCGGGTGTGCGAGCGCGGCATGATCGGCGGCAGCCCCGCGTTCAACCGGCCAAGATCGACGGAGGTCGGCGCGGGCACATGATTGGCCAGCCAGACCGCCCCATGGACGATGCCGCCCGGGTCGCGCAGGTAAGCTACGGACGACACCTGATCGCACTCGACGGACAGCGTGCGGCTCCCGTAGGGATTGGCGCTGGTGAGCATGCTGTCCAAACCTCACCTCCCGATCAGGACTCATTTACCAGAAACCCGTCCCATAGCCAGCCGCATAGCCGCCGGTTAGGCGACTCACCGTCGCGGCTGTCCAGATCACGACTTTCTAATAAATATGGCCGCTTCCCGCCGTCGTTAAGTGCAGACGCGGCGATGAGTATCGAGATCCGAAGGATGGGCAATGACCGAGGCGCCTCAGGCGGGCCAGCTGACCTTCATCGCGCCGCGCCGGGCCAAGCCGCAGCGGCACCTGGCCGACCTGACCATGGCCGAACGCCGGGCGGCGGTGGTGGAGCTCGGCGAGAAGGCGTTCCGCGCCGACCAGCTCTCCCGCCACTATTTCGGCAAGCTCACCGAGTCCGCCGACCAGATGACCGACCTGCCCGCCGCGTCCCGCTCGGTGCTCGCCCAGCTGATGCCCGACCTGCTCAGTCCGGTACGGGAGATCACCTGCGACAACGGCACCACCCGCAAGACGCTGTGGAAGCTGTTCGACGGCTCCCTGGTCGAATCGGTGCTGATGCGCTACCCCGACCGGGCCACGATCTGCGTCTCGTCCCAGGCCGGATGCGGCATGAACTGCCCGTTCTGCGCCACCGGCCAGGCCGGCCTGACCCGCAACATGTCCACCGCCGAGATCGTCGGCCAGGTCGTCGCCGCCGCCCGCACGCTGGCCAGGGGTGAGGTTCCCGGCGGCCCCGGCCGGATCAACAACATCGTGTTCATGGGCATGGGCGAGCCGATGGCCAACTACAAAGCCGTCATCGGCGCCGTGCACCGCATGGTCGACCCCTCACCCGACGGCCTGGGCATCTCCGCCCGCGGCGTCACGGTCTCCACCGTCGGCCTGGTCCCCGCGATCGCGAAACTCGCGAACGAGGGCCTTCCGGTCACCCTCGCCGTCTCCCTGCACGCCCCCGACGACGAGCTCCGCGACACCCTCGTCCCGATCAACACCCGCTGGCAGGTCGCCGAGGTCCTCGACGCCGCCTGGGCCTACGCCGCCAAGACCAAACGCCGCGTCTCCATCGAGTACGCGCTGATCAAGGACATCAACGACCAGGAATGGCGCGCCGACCTCCTCGGCCGCCTGCTCAAGAACAAACTCGTGCACGTCAACCTGATCCCCCTCAACCCCACCCCCGGCTCCAAGTGGACCGCCTCCCGCCCCGAAGACGAACGCGCCTTCGTCCACCGCCTGGAACACCACGGCGTCCCCGTCACCGTGCGCGACACGCGGGGCCGCGAAATCGACGGCGCCTGCGGCCAGCTCGCCGCCGCCAACCCGACCGCCTGACGGGTTTCGCACGGGCGCGCATGTATTTGCGGGGTGGATCCTCGTAGGTTGGGAGTATGACTCTTCCGAAGATTGTGTCTGCCGAGGAGTGGCAGGCCGCGCGTGATGAGCTGCTGATTGAGGAGAAGGCGGCCACGAGGGCGCTGGACGCGCTGGCCGCCAAGCGGCGGCGGCTGCCGATGGTGGAGTTCCGCACCGACTACGTGTTCGACGGGGCTGCGGGTAAGGCGGATCTGCTCGATCTGTTCGACGGGCGGCGGCAGCTGATCGCCTATCACTTCATGCTGGAGCCTGGGGGAGAGGCGTGCAGAGGGTGTTCGAGCTTTACCGACAACATCGGGAATCTGGCGCACCTGCACGCGCGGGACACGACGTTCGTGCTGACGTCGCGGGCTCCGCTGGCCGAGATCGAGAGCGTCCGGCGGCGGATGGGGTGGACGGTGCCGTGGTACTCGACGGCCGGAGGGGCCGATTTCAACGGGGACTGCGGGGCGCGGATCGATCAGGGGTTCGGGCTGAGCGTCTTCCTGCGGGACGGCGATCGGGCGTTCCGGACATACTTCACGACGTCGCGCGGGGTGGATCGCATCAGGCCCGACTTCGAGCTGCTGGATCTCACGCCGTACGGGCGGCAGGAGACCTGGGAGGACTCGCCTGAGGGGTGGCCGCAGACACCGCCGTACGGGTGGTGGCGGTATCACGACGAGTATCTCTAAGGGCGGGTACGGCGAAGCCCGGCATATCCCAATAGGCCTAGGCCGATCCATACGCCCGCCGATACGACGATGGCCGGGAGCCGGGCGGTCAGGTCGCCGTGGTTGGCCGCGTGCATCCAGGACATGGCGGGAAATGTCGCCCAGACCGATGAGGACCCTGCCATCAATATGGCGAAATATCCGCCTATGAGGGCGACGATGGAGATCGCGGGGGAGGGGAGGATGGCGCGGCTGGTGAGGGCGCCGATGACGGTCCCGGCCAGGATGGCCAGGGCGTGCAGGCCGATCCCCGTGACCAGCGTGCCCACCGGCGGAATCGCCGCGAAACCCCCGGCCAGCGGCCAGACCAGGGCGATCAGGGCCAGGATCGTGTTGCACGCGAGCGCCGCCAGCAATCCGCTCGCGACCTCCGCCCGCCCGACCGCGGTGAGCGCGATCATGCGCTGCTCGTCCGGTTCGGTGTCCAGCAATCCCCGGGCCGCCCACGCGAACGAGGGGATCAGGATCGCCGCCGAGTCCGCGTACGAGCTCAGCTCGTTCCCCACCGGGACCCCCGTCGCGTACAGCAGGCTGATCACGACGAGCAGTAGGAGCAGCGGCTGGAACGCCCGGTGGGAGCGGGCATAACCGGCGATCCGGAACCGGGTCAGGGCGATCATTCGGCGGCCTCCACGGGCTCGTCCTGGCTCAGGAGCGGTTCGTGGCCTTCCGCCCGTAGTTGCGCGGCCAGCTGTCGCGGGGCGGGCGTGCTGCCCGTGACAGCGGCAACCGGACCGAGACGTTCAGGGTGGGTTCGGACGCCTGCGTGGCCATCGGCCGGACCTGCGCGTCGCGGACCTCGTAGCGGGTGACGTTGGGGAGAGTGCGCAGGTCGCCCTGGTGGTCGCTGGCGACCACGATGCCGCCCCGGGTGGCGATCGCGTCCACGGTCAGCGCGATCTCGGCGCGGGCGGCGGTGTCCAGACCGGCGAAGGGTTCGTCCAGGATGAGCAGGTCGGGGCCGCAGAGCAGGGCCTGGGCGAGACCCACCTTGTGCGCGCTGCCCTTGGACAGGTCGGGTAACCGCTGGCCGAGCAGGTGGTCCATGCGCAGGCGGGACGTCCACTCGTCGATGGCCGATTCGTCCACCTTCCGGATCGCCGCGAGATGGCGCAGGTAGCCGGCGACGGTGAAAGGCTGGGCGGAGGGGAAACGTTCGGGGGCGTACCCGACGATGGCCGGACGCCCTGTGACCGTGCCGCGGGTCGGGCGCAGCAGGCCGGCGATCACTCTGAGCAGGGTGGACTTGCCGGAGCCGTTGGGTCCGACGACCTCGATCACGCTGCCGGGGGCCAACTCCAGGTCGACCTCGGCGAGCACCCAGGGGTCCTTACGCCGGTAGCGGAGGTAGAGGCCGGATATACGCATGATGCCGGAAGGATATGCGGAAATGCCCCTTTGACTGGAGTCACACGCGTGTAGATCCCAATAATGGGGCGCATGCTTCGCAGACGAACCCCCCTCGCGGCGCTCGCCGTCGCCGGTTTGACCTTACTCACCCCCGCCGCCGCGCACGCGGAGGCGTACACGCCGGGCTCGGCCGGGCTGGGGGATCCCTACTTCCCGCACGCGGGCAACGGCGGGTACGACGTCGCCCACTACGACCTCAAGCTGCGCTTCAACCCGAAGACCGACGTGCTTTCGGCGACCGCGACGATCACCGCCACGGCGACGAAGAACCTGTCGCGCTTCAATCTCGACTTTTCCGGCTTGAACGTCCGGAAGGTGGAGGTGGACGGGAAGAAGGCCAAATTCCGCCGCAAGGGCCAGGAGCTCACCATCACCGCCGCCTACGGCCTGGCCGACGGCAGCACGTTCACCGTCAAGATCGAGTACGACGGCAAGCCCAAACCCGTCAATGACCCGGAACTCGGCGTCACCGGCTGGATCCACACCAAGGACGGCGCGACCGCGCTCGGCGAACCCGACGGCGCGCGGACGTGGTTCCCCGTCAACGACAACCCGAAGGACAAGGCCACCTTCGCGTACACGATCTCGGTTCCGGCGGGCCTGACCGTGCTGGCCAACGGCGAGCCGCGCAATGTCGGGATTGTCCGGGTGCGTAATGGCTGGTCGTCGGTGAAGTGGGAGATGCGCGAGCCGATGGCCCCCTACCTGGCCATGGTCGCGATCGGCAAGTTCAAGGTCAGCCAGGGGGTGGCGGCGGGGGTTCCCAACATCACCGCGTACGACCCGGTGCTGGCCAAGACGTCCAAGCACCTGCACAAGACCACCGCCAAAGCCACCGAATGGGGCGTCAAGCACTTCGGCCCCTACCCGTTCTCCTCGACCGGCGGCATCGCCGACAAGGTGGACGTCGGGTACGCGCTGGAGACCCAGGGCCGCCCGGTCTACGACGGCGACGTCACCGACGACCTGCTGATCGTCCACGAGATCGCCCACCAGTGGTTCGGCAACAGCGTCGGCCCGCAGACCTGGAAGGACATCTGGCTCAACGAGGGCTTCGCGACCTACGCGGAATGGCTGTACGAGGAGACCCACAACGGTCCCACCGCCCAGCAGACGTTCGCGAGGCTGTACAAGAACAAGGGCGCGTTCTGGAAGCTCAAGACGGGCAACCCCGGCCGTAACGGCATGTTCGACTGGGAGGCCGTCTACCAGCGCGGCGCGATGACGTTGCACGCGCTCCGCCAGAAGATCGGCGACGACACGTTCTTCGAACTCCTGCCCACGTGGACAGAGAAGCACCGCCACGCCACGGCGACCACCAGAAACTTCATCGACCTCGCCGAGGAACTATCCGGCCAGGACCTCGACCCTCTCTTCAACGCCTGGCTCTACAAGGCAGCCAAACCAAAACTGAACCTCTAAACCCACGAAACGGCGCCGGGTCACTCGCCGTTATCCGGCGCCGTTAGCGTCACTCGTGGTTCTCGCCGCACCGGCGCCAAAAGCGGCCGGGGCATCCCGTGGGGTTGCTAAGCCTGGATCCACCGCTTGATTTCTGTGATCAATTCCCAGCCCAATTCCTCCACGAGGGCCGATTCCGCAGTTGAACGCAGTGTTTTCGGGCGTGGGAGGGCTGCCGCGCGCGGGTCGCGACTCGTCCACTGTCGACGGGCTCGGGGGCAGGGGCTGGTGCGCGGGTGCGCGGGTGACCATCGGGGTCGTGACTGTGGTGGTGACCGGGGGTTGGGGCTGGTCAGGCCACGCGGGCGGGTGGCGGGTCGTGGACGGCGTCAAAAGCGTTCGCCCATGCCCGCTGCCAGCGCCAATGCTCGGGCAGATGCAGGGTGAGGTGACCGCGGCCGTGCCGGGCCAGCCGTGCCGGGACCGCGATCAAGTGGCGGCGCACGGTGGCGCCGCGGGCCTTGGCATGGACGGGTCCGGCCAGGCAGCCGAGGGCGCGCAGCAGGTTGTGGGCGATCGCCGCCAGCGTGAGCCAGGCGGCGTTCGCGGTGAAGATCCCCGACGGCAAGTGTGCGAGCGGACCATCGACCAGATCCGCGTTGACCTGCTCGACGATCGCGTGGTCACGATGCTGTCCTTCCGCTTGCACCAGGTCGAACGGGCTGTCAGTGAAGATCGCGTGGTAGCGGTAGAGCGGGAACAGTTCGTCTTGACCACGCTCGGCCCGCTCGTTGAACCGCTTGACCCGCCGCACGATCAGCCGCGCGGTGATCGCCTGGCCCTTCTTCGAGGTGAACGCCGTGTAGCCGACCTCGGCGATCTGCGCATTGGAGACCCACCCGCCCGCCTGCTCGTCGAAGACCGCGTTCGGATACTCGATCGAGATCCATGCGCTGTCGGGGATCGCCGCGATCGCCGCCTTGATCTTCGGGTCCATCTTCGCGGTGACCGAGAACCGCACACCACCGCGGCGGCAGGTGCCCAGCACGGCGGCGTTGTAGAACGCCGAGTCACCGCGCATCACCAGGATGCCGGTCGCGCCCGCCGCCCGCGCGGTCGTGATCGACTCGGCGGCGAAGGAGGCCGCGCCGCGCGCGGAGTTCGCGGTCCCGCCGCGCAGGCGGGTGCCGGTGATGACCGGGGCGGCCAGCGGCGTCGACAGTGTCGAGATCAGCGTGTTCAGGCCGCGCATCAGCACGCTCTTGCCCTGAATCTTGGTGTGCCCAAAGCCGCTGCCCTGCTTGGCGTATCCGTAAGTACGGCGCTGCATCGAGTCCACGTCGAGGAAGGCCACCGTGCCGGCACCGGGCAGCAGCGGCGCATGCGCGGCCAGAGCGACCAGCAACTCGCGGCCGACCTTCTCCAGTTGGCGGACGTTTCCCCACCTCAGGCAGCGCAGGAACGAACCGAGGGTGGACGGGGCGCGGATGCCGTCGAACAGCTTGTCCATCCCGCCGTGCCGCAATGCGTCCAGATCGTCGATGCTGTCGGCTCCGGTCAGCATCCCGCCCACGATCGAGCAGACCTTCCGCGGCGCGTTCACGCCGAGCGGGTCGGCGACCTGGACGTGCTCGGCCACCATGCCGTTCAGGCCACACCGTTCGGCCAGTCGCATCGCTGAGGCCAGCCCGGCGTAGGCGACCATGTGCTCATCGTCGAAGACCGCATGGGTATTAACCGCGGCATGAAACAATGCCGGGTAGCCGGAGCACGTTACCGTGCTCCGGCCCCCTCAGAACCGTACGTGCCACTCATCGCGGCATACGGCTCAAGCAAGCCACAACGGCCGTCAGGTTGGCTGTGCTGGTT
>NZ_JBDPLV010000034.1:0-119296 GCF_039871605.1 Acrocarpospora sp. B8E8
AGCCACTCGGCCTCACTCAACCCCGACCCCGCCCCCGCCCCCGTCCCGCCGTCCGCACCGCGATCCTGCCACCCATCGGCCTGCACCCGACCCCCGACCTGATTTCCGTAGATCGACCGGGCACGTCCCCGGGATCCGCGCACGCGGTTCCCCCCTCCGCAGGCTCATGGGACCTGCTCGGCGTTGCCTCCTTCCTGCACGGGACCGTGGATCTGGGCACGTCCGGATGGCGTCGGGAGCTGGACCGGCTGGTCGCCGCCGAGCTCCCGCTCACGCTGAGCGCGGTGTGCTCGGCGCCGGGTCAGCTCGCCGCGCTGCGGGACGCCTGGCCGACCTTCGGCGGGGGCACGCTGCTGGTGTTCGACCGCGCGCACGGCACGCCCAGGGAACTGGCCGCCGAGGCCCGGCACGCCTTCGCGGGCACGCCGGTGCGGATCGGCGGCGGCAGCCGGGCCCACTTCGCCGAGCTGAACCGGGCCGAGGACTTCCCGGCCGACCTCCTCGACCTGGTCGCCTTCCCGATCGCGGCCCAAGCGCACCACGCGGACGAGGCGAGCATCCGGGAGACGCTGCGGGTCCATCCCCTGGTCGTCCGCCAGGCCGCCGAGCACGGCCGGCCGGTGTTCGCCGGGCCGGTCGGGCTGCTGCCGTCCGTCGGCTTCGCCGCCCCCGGCGACCGGTCCCCCTCCGCCCTCTTCCGCGCGGCCTGGCTGGTCGGCGCGCTGAGCGCCCTCACCGGGGCGGCGGCGGTCAGCCTGGACGCGGCCGGCCTGGCGGATTCGCCGGCCCACCACGTCCTGGCCGCGCTCCGCCCCTTCACCGGTGGCCGTCTCGCCGACCCCGCCCTGCCCGCGGGACTCACCGGCCTCGCCGTACGGCGCGGAGGGCGGCTGCTGGTCGTGGCCGCGGCGCTGGACGGCGGGGAGCCGATCGTCCTGGATGCCCGCGGCCAGGGTCTCACCACGATCACTGAGGCGGACTCCCGGACGGACACGCCCGGCGGCTCGCGGGAGGACAGCGGGTGGATCGTGCGGGAGCGCCCGCGCGGCGCCCGTGTGAGCCTGCGCCCTCCCTCGATCGCGATCCTCGTCACACCCCCAGGAGGAGACCACTGATGCCCTTCAGGATCGGCCTGACCCGCGACTTTCTCGATTCGGACGGGAAGGTCGGGTGGGGCGACATCGGCCTGGCCGCGCTCGACGAGGCCGACGGCGTCGCTTGGGACTTCATCGACGTCGCTTCCGGCGACATCCCAGCGGAGGCCGTGCGCGGCTACGACGCGCTGATCGTGCTCACGCCGAGGGTCACAGCAGACACGCTCAAGGGCGCCGACCGCCTGGCGCTGGTGGCCCGCTTCGGCGTCGGCTACGACAACGTGGACGTCGAGGCCTGCACCCGGCACGGTGTCGTGGTCACCATCACCCCGGACGGCGTGCGCGTCCCGGTCGCCGTGTCGGCGCTGGCCCTGCTGCTGGCCGCCGCGCACCGCATCAGGGAGAAGGACGCCCTGGTCCGGACCGGACGCTGGGAGGACAAGCTGGCCCACATGGGCACCGGCCTCACCGGCCGGGTCCTCGGTCTCGTCGGGTGGGGCAACATCGGCCGCGAGGTGTCCCGGGTGTGCGCCCCGCTGGGCCTGCGGCAGCTCGCCGCCGACCCCTTCGCCGACCGGGACGCGGCGGAGGCGGCCGGGGTGACGCTGGTCGAGCTGGACACGCTGCTGGCCGAGGCCGACTTCGTGGTCGTCACCTGCGCCCTCACCCCCCAGACCCACCATCTCCTGAACGCCTCCCGGCTGGCCGCGATGAAGCCGAGCGCCTTCCTCGTCAACGTGGCCAGAGGCCCGATCGTGGACCAGGCCGCCCTCACCGAGGCGCTCACCGGGCGGCGGATCGCCGGGGCGGCCCTGGACGTCTTCGAGGTTGAGCCGCCCGACCCGGCGGATCCGCTGCTGGCGCTGGACAACGTGCTGCTCGCCCCGCACGCGGTCGCCTGGACCGACGAGCTCGCGCTGGGCAACGGCCGCGGCGCGATCCAGGCCGCCCTGGACGTGGCCGCCGGGCGCGCGCCCGCGCACCCGGTCAACCCGGCCGCCCTCGACCATCCCCGCTTCCTTTCCAGCCCCCGCTTCCTCTCCAGAAAGGCATCCCGTTGACCATCAAACAGGCCCTCCGCAGCGGAGAGCTCGTCCTCGGCACGTTCGTCTTCGAGTTCGCGACCACCGGTATCGGCAGGCTCGCGGCCGGGGCGGGCGCCCGTTTCGTCATCTTCGACGCCGAGCACACCGGCTGGGGCTGGGAGACGCTCGGCCGGGTCGTGGCCACCACCCGGCCCACCGGGGCCGAGCCGTACATCCGGGTGCCCACCGCCGAGCGGACCCAGATCTCGCGCGCACTGGACACCGGGGCCCGCGGGATCATGATCCCGATGGTGGACTCGGCCGGGCAGGCGCGCGATGTGGTGCGCTGGGCGAAGTACCCGCCCGACGGGGTCAGGGGCGCGGCGTTCGGCGTCGCCCACGACGACTACGCGGCCACCGACAACGTGGCCTACATGCGGGCGGCGAACGCGGACACGATGGTGATCGCCCAGATCGAGACCGTCGCGGGCCTGGAGTCCGTCGAGGAGATCGCCGCCGTGGACGGGGTGGACGTGCTGTGGGTGGGGCACTTCGACCTGACCAACAGCATGGGGATACCCGGCCAGTTCGAGCACCCCGACTACCTGGCGGCGTTGGAGCGGGTGGCCAAGGCCGCGAGCGCGGCGGGCAAGTCCGCCGGTTTCATGGCCGGGAGCCCGCAGGAGGCGGCCACGCTGATCGCCAAGGGCTTCCGGATCCTCGCCTACGGCGGCGACCTGTGGATCTACCAGGCCGCGCTGCGGGCCGGACTGAGCGAGGTCAGCGGACTTGGCTGACGTGGTGGATCATGTCGATCACATCGGGATCGCCGTCCGCGATGCCGACCTGGCCCTGCCGTTCTACGTGGAGCGGCTGGGGCTGACCGTGATCGGTGACGAGCTGGCCGACGATCCCGGGGTGCGGCTGGTCTATCTCGACGGCGGCAACGTCATGCTCCAGCTCGTGCAGCCGTACCGGGAGGGGCCGGTGGCCAGCTTCCTGGCCGAGCGCGGGGAAGGACTGCACCACGTCTGCTTCTGCGTGGACGACATCCCGGCCACGCTCGCCGCCCTGCCGGGGCAGGGCGGCGCGCCGATCTTCATGGGCGGGCGGGGCCGCCGGGCGTGCTTCCTGCTGGCGGAGCCGAACGGCGTACGGGTGGAACTCACCGAGCGGGAGCCGATCCGATGACCCGCGTGATCGTCCTGGACGACGACCCGACCGGCACCCAGGCGGCGGCCGGGGTGCCGGTGCTGCTCGACCTCGACGCCGGACTTCCCCCGGACGAATCCTGCTTTGTCCTGACCAATACCCGCGCGATGGAGGAAGATCAGGCGGTGCGCCTGATCCTCGGCCTGCGCGAGCGTTTCGGCGACGCGGAGTACGTCCTGCGCGGCGACTCCACCCTGCGCGGCCACGTGTTCGCCGAGTCCGACGCGCTCGGCGCCGCCGCCGGGGTGCTGCTGTTCGTCCCCGCCTACCCGGCGCTCGGCCGGGTGACGCTCGGCGGCGTCCACCTCGTCACGGTGGACGGCCGCCGCATCCCCGCCGCCGAGACCGAGTTCGCCGCCGACCCCGTCTTCGGCTTCACCGCACCGACGTTGACCGCCTGGGCGCGCGAGGTGGGCGGCCGCGCCGCGGCCTCGATCCCCCTGGATTCGGTACGCCAGGGCGGTCTCGCCGCCGCCCTCCGCCAGGCCCCGCCGGGCAGCGTGATCGTCCCCGACGCCGAGACCGACGCCGACCTCATGGCCGTCTCCGCCGCGCTGGAGGAGGCCCGCTCGGCCGGGGTTCCGGTCGTGCTACGCTGCGCCGCGCCCCTGGCGGCCATCCGTGCCGGGAAGCTCGCCGGCGGCCTGCTGGCACGGCCCGTCCCACGGCGACCCGGCGGGACGCTCGTGGTCTGCGGATCCCACACCGAGGCCAGCGGCGACCAGCTGGCCGCGCTGGCGGACGTCCTGGCGGCCCCCGTGCGGACCGTGTCGACCGACGCGGTCTTGTCAGGCGGTCCATCCGGGCCTGAGATTGAGGGACGGCGGGTGGCCGGGCTGGCCCGGGGCGACCTGGCCGAGCGGGGGGTGGCTATCGTGGCGAGCGAGCGGGTCAGGCGGGCCGGGCACGGCACGCTACGGCACGGCGCGCGGGTCATGACGGCCCTGTGCGCCGCCGCGTCCGCGCTTCGCCCCCAGCTCACCGCAGTGATCGCCAAGGGCGGCATCACCTCGGCGCAGGTGGCCCGCGACGGCCTGGGCGCGGGCGCCGCGCAGGTGCTCGGGCCGCTGTATCCCGGCGTGGCCGTATGGGAGTTGCGGCCATCGGGCGCGGCTACGATCTCCTACGCGGTGGTCCCGGGAAACGTCGGGGACGCGCGGACCCTCGTGCACGTGGCCCATGCCTTCGGCCTGGAAGCATCGCCCGCGACCTTGGAAGCCCGGCTCGGAGTAAGGAAGGGATGACGGTGGTGGAGCCCGAAGACAAGGGCAAGCGGATGGGCCGGCCGGGAACGCCCGCCATCACGCTGGCCGCGCCCCAGCGCGAGAGCGCCGTGGTCGACATCGCCAGGCAGTTGTTGTCCCAGCTGCTGAACGGGCACCTGAGGCCGGGCACTCGCCTGCCGTCCGAGCGGCAGCTGTCGGAATCCCTCGGCGTGGGCCGCTCCACGGTCAGGGAGGCGCTGAAGGCGCTGGACGTCCTGGGCATCATCGAGGTCAGGCAGGGCGACGGCACCTACCTCACGCGGGGCACGTCCAGCCTGCTGCCCAGCGCCATCGAGTGGGGCCTGATGCTGGGCCAGCCGCAGGTCCTGGACCTCATCGAGGCGCGCAAGCACATCGAGGTGATCATCGCCGAGCTGGCCGCCCAGCGCGCCGGCGCCGAGGATGTGGGAGAACTGCGCACCCACCTGGCGGGCATGCGGGCCGCCCCCGACGCCACGGCCTTCGTCGAGGCGGACATCGCCTTCCACCTCGCGCTGGCCAACGCGGCCGGGAACTCGGTGCTCAGCGACATCCTCGGCAGCATCCGGTCGCTGCTGCGCGTCTGGATCCGGCGGGCCATCCACGAGGCGGGCGAGACGCAGACCACGATCGCCGAGCACGCCGCCGTCCTGGCCGCCGTCGAGACCCGCTCCCCGTCGGCGGCCGGTGCGGCGATGCGCGGCCACATGGACGCCGCCGGGGGCCGCCTCCACCGCTCCCTCCAGGACGAGGTCTGACGGAGCCGATTACTTGTCGATTTACTTGTCGATGTCGCCCACGACGAAGAACATCGAGCCGAGGATGGCGACCATGTCGGCGACCAGGTGGCCGGGGAGCATCTCGCGGAGGACCTGGATGTTGTTGAAGGAGGCGCTGCGGAGTTTGAGGCGCCACGGGGTCTTCTCGCCGCGGGAGACCAGGTAGTAGCCGTTCAGCCCGAGCGGGCTCTCCGTCCACGCGTAGGTGTGGCCTTCCGGCGCTTTGAGGATCTTGGGGAGGCGCTGGTTGATCGGTCCCTGCGGGAGCTCGCGCAGGCGTTCCAGGCAGGCGTCGGCCAGGTCGAGGGAGACCTTCAGCTGGTCGAGCAGCACCTCGAAGCGGGCGTGGCAGTCGCCGGCCGAGCGGGTGACCACCTTCACCGGGAGTTCCACGTAGGCCAGGTAGGGTTCGTCCCGCCGCAGGTCCAGGTCCACGCCGGAGGCGCGGGCGATCGGGCCGCTCACGCCGTACTGCAGGATGGTTTCGCGGTCGAGCACGCCGACGCCGGTGGTGCGGGCCAGGAAGATCTCGTTGCCCATGATCAGGTTCTCGATGTCGGGCAGGCGGCGGCGCACGTCGCCGACGGCTTTGCCGGTGCGCTCCAGCCAGCCGAGCGGCAGGTCCTCCTTGAGGCCGCCGACCCGGTTGAACATGTAGTGCATGCGCCCGCCGGAGATCTCCTCCATCACGGCCTGGATGGTCTCCCGCTCCCGGAACGCGTAGAAGACCGGGGTGATCGCGCCGAGTTCGAGCGGGTACGACCCGAGGAACATCAGGTGGTTGAGCACCCGGTTCAGCTCGGCCAGCAGGGTGCGCGCCCAGACCGCGCGGACCGGGACCTCCATGCCGAGCATGCGCTCCACCGCGATCACGACGCCGAGCTCGTTGGCGAACGCCGACAGCCAGTCGTGCCGGTTGGCCAGCACGATGATCTGCCGGTAGTCGCGCACCTCGAACAGCTTCTCGGCGCCCCGGTGCATGTAGCCGATGATCGGCTCGGCGGAGGCGATGCGCTCGCCGTCCAGGGTCAGCCGCAGCCGCAGCACGCCGTGCGTGGACGGGTGCTGCGGGCCGATGTTGAGCACCATGTCCTCGGTGGCGAGCTCCTTCGGCACGGCCGAGGCCCCCGCGCCGACCCCGACGACGATCTCCTGTGGCTCGCTCACCGTTTCATGCTCCCACGCGCGATCGATCACGAACAGGCGCGCAGGGCGGCCAGCAGCCGATCGATGTGCTCGTCGGTGCTGCCGATCCCGATCGAGGCCCGCACCGCGCCGCCGTCCTCGTCGCATCCGCCCTCGCCCGCGCCAAGCAGATGCCGGACGAACGGGTGCGCGCAGAATTTACCGTCCCGCACGCCGATGCCGTGCTCGGCGGACAACGTCTCGGCCACCTCCCGGGCCGACCGGCCCTCGACGACGAAGGACACGATCCCGACCCGGGGATGGTCGGCCGGCCACAGCGCCAGCTCGTGCATGCCGTCGATGGCGGCGATCCCGGCCCGGAGGCGGCCGAGCAGGCGCTCCTCCTCGCTGATCACCGTGGCCCAGTTCGCGGCCAGATGATCGCAGGCCGCCGCCAGCGCGATCGCGCCCAGCACGTTGGGCGTCCCGGCCTCGTGCCGGGCCTCCGGGTCGGTGCTCCACTCGGCCTGCTCGCCGACCGCGCGCACCGCGCCGCCACCCTTCAGGTACGGCTCCGCCTGCGCCAGCCAGTCCCGCCGCCCGACGAGCGCCCCGGCCCCGAAGGGCGCGTAGAGCTTGTGCCCCGAGAACGCCACGTAGTCGAGATCGAGTGCGGCGATGTTCAGCGGGCGATGCGGGACCAGCTGGGCCGCGTCCACGGCGATGCGCGCGCCGTGCCGGTGCGCGATGTGGGCGAGACCGGCGATCGGCCACAGTTCGCCGGTGACGTTGGAGGCGGCGGTGACGACCAGCAGCGCGGGTCCCTCGATCGTGGCGAGTGCCTCGTCGGCCGCCCGGAGGGCTTCGCCGGGGAAGGCGGGGGGCGCGAGCCGTACGGGGGAGGGCCAGGGGAGGAGGGTGGCGTGGTGTTCGGTGTCGAAGACGACGACCGTGGTGCCGTCGGGCAGGCTGCGGGCGAGCAGGTTCATCGCGTCGGTGGTGTTGCGGGTGAACACGAGCGCGTCGTCGGTGCGGGCGCCGGTGAAGGCCTTGATCGTGTGCCGGGCCTGCTCGTAGCGGGCGGTGGTGACCTGGGAGGCGTACCCGGCACCGCGATGCACGCTGGAGTAGGCGGGTAGCGCGTCGGCGACCGCCTCCCGGACGGGTTCCAGACAGGGCGCGCTGGCCGCGTAGTCGAGGTTCGCGTAGGGGACCAGCGCGCCGCCGCGCACCGGGACATCAAGGGACAACAGAGCGGACATGTACGCCTCCAGAGGCCACGCGCTTGCCCGCCGCACCCCGCGACAGGCCTGGTCCTCACCCGGGGCACCCCGCCGCGGACGCGAGGGTTGCCGGCCAGCAAGCCGGGGCTGTGCGCTGGCACTCATGACCTATGCGGAACTATAACCCACACCCACGCGAGATTGTCGCCCCCTATTTCGCACATCCGCTCGGGAACCCCGGCCACCACCCCCTCCGCCCTGGCCTCCCGCGCCATTACGCACATCCGCTCGGGAACCCCGTCTCGCTTGTCGCGGCTTTCTCGGCGTGTGCCCTTCAACCACACCGCGCGGGAACTCCCAGTCCCTCGTGTGCCGTCACCCCCAGAAGCCACACCCTGCGTCGGATCGCACGGGAAGACCGCCCGCCTACCATGTGATTTGTGAGGTTTGATCCGTGGAATCCCGCCTTCGTGGCCCATCCCTACGACGCCTACGCCGAGCTTCGTGACACGAGCCCGGTGAGTTTCTTCGAGCCCACCGGTCAGTGGCTGGTCGCCCGGCATGCCGACGTCAACGCCCTGCTCCGAGACCGTCGCCTAGGTCGCTCATATCTCCATATGGCCACCCACGAGGCATTTGGCAAGGAGCCAGAGCCGGAGTTCCAGGAGCCGTTCTGGCGGGTGATCCGGGCGGGCATGCTCGACGTCGAACCCCCGATCCACACCCGCCTGCGCCGCCTGGTCTCCAAGGCGTTCACTCCTCGGATGGTCGAGTCCCTGCGCCCGCGCGTCAGGAAGATCGCTACCGAACTCGCTCAGGGTTTGGTCGAACGCGGCGGCGGCGACCTGATCAGCGAGGTGGCCGAACCGCTTCCGGTGACCGTGATCGCCGAGATGCTCGGCATACCAGATCAGGATCGGCCACTGCTGCGGCCGTGGTCGGCGGACATCTGCGGCATGTACGAGCTCAACCCTGCCCTGGACGTCCAGCACACGGCCGTCCGCGCCGCCCAGGAGTTCGGCGACTACCTGCGCGACCTCAGCCGCACCCGGCGCGACAATCCCGGCGACGACCTGATCTCCTCCCTCGCCCAGGTCCTCGACGAGGGCGACCGGCTCACCGAGGACGAGCTGATCGGCACCTGCGTGCTCCTGCTCAACGCCGGTCACGAGGCCACCGTGAACGTCACCGGCAACGGCTGGTGGTCGCTGTTCCGCAACCCGGCCGAACTCGACCGCCTGCGCGCCGACAGGTCACTGCTCCAGACCGCCGTCGAGGAGCTGATGCGCTGGGACACCCCGCTGCAGATGTTCGAACGCTGGGTGCTGGAGGACATCGAGATCGGCGGCGTCCAGATCCCGCGTGGTGTCGAGGTCGCGCTGCTGTTCGGTTCCGCCAACCGCGACCCCGAGGTGTTCGCCGACCCCGACCGGCTGGACGTCGGCCGCCAGGACAACCCGCATATCTCCTTCGGCGCGGGCATCCACTTCTGCCTCGGCGCCCCGCTGGCCCGGGTCGAACTGATCGAGTCCTTCGGGGCGCTCCTCGACGCGAAACTGAATCTCGTCGAGGAGCCCACCTGGAAACCCGGCTATGTCATCCGGGGACTGCAATCGTTGCGGGTGACGGTTTAGAGCGCGTAGCTCGCCGTTATCCGGCACCGTTCACGCAGATGATGGTTCTCGCCGCACCTCCGCCAAGAGTTGCTGCGGCATTCTGACCGGAAATAACGATCTCAGGTACCTCGCAGCTCCGGCGGTGATCCGCACCAATGCGGTGTCACGAGAAAGGACAGGGACTGTTAGGTGCGGTTGGCGATGGCGGTGACGAGTGGCTGGATCGCTCGCGCCGCCAGCGGGCCGAAGGCGGCCAGGATCAGCACGTAGCCGGCGGCCAGCGGGCCGAGGTCGGGGTGGACTCCGGCGCCTACCGCGAGACCGGCGATGACGATGTTGAACTCGCCCCGGGGGATGAGCGCGATTCCGGCGCGGACCCGTCCGGCCCGGCCGATGCCGGCCCGGTGCGCGGCGTACGCGCCGGTCAGCAGTTTGGTGATCATGCTGACCAGGGCCAGCAGCGCGGCCAGACCGGCCACCGGCAAGATCTTGGCCGGATCTGTCTGCAGTCCGAAGAAGACGAAGAACACCGCCGCGAACAGGTCCCTGATCGGCATCAGCAGGGTTCGGGTCGAGTGGGCCAGCTCGCCGGACAGGGCGATGCCCACCAGGAACGCGCCCACCGCCGCCGACACCTGGAGCTCCTGAGCGATCCCGGCCACCAGCAACGCCAGGCCGATCACCTTCAGCAGCAGCACCTCGGAGTTGGGGCTGGACACGAACTTCTCGATGAGATTGCCGAACCTGAGCGCGATCACCAGCACGACCGTGACCGTGCCCAGCGCGATGGCCACGGTGATCGCCCCGGCCAGCAGCCCGACCCCGGCCAGCAGCGCGGTCAGGATCGGCAGGTAGATGGCCATCGTCAGGTCTTCGAAGACCAGCAGCGAGAGCACCACGGGGGTCTCCCGGTTACCGATCCACCCCAGATCAGAAATGACCTTGGCGGTGATGCCGGAGGAGGTGGCGTAGGTCACCCCGGCCATGGCCACGGCCCCGACCGGACCCCAGCCGAGCAGCAGCGCGGCGATCGCGCCGGGGGCGGCGTTCAGCACCAGGTCCACCAGGCCGCCACGGGCGTTGCTCTTCAGGCTGGTCACGAGCTCGTCGGCGTTGTATTCCAGGCCGAGGGTGAGCAGCAGCAGGATGACGCCGAGCTCGGCGCCGACGTGGATGAATTCCTCGCTCGTGGCGAGCGGGAGGATGCCGCCCGTCCCGAAGGCCAGACCGGCGACCAGGTAGAGGGGGATGGGGGAGATACCGACGCGCAGCGCGAACGCGCCGAGCACGCCGAGAGCGAGGATGACCCCGCCGAGTTCGAGAAAGAGGATTGCGACAGAATCCGATGATGCGATGAGTGCGGGCACGCGGCGGCCTATCCGTCGGTGAGGATGTTGGCGACGGCGGCGGTGTTCTCCTCGTCGCCCACCACGACGACCACGTCCCCGGCGATGAACCGGAAGTCGGGTGTCGGGCTGGCGTTGACCTGGCCGCCCCGGACCACGGCGACCACCGAGGCCCCCGTCCTGGTCCTGATCGCGGCCTCGCCCATCGCCCTCCCGTCGTACGGCGAGCCGGAGACGATCGGGAGTTGCACGCTCACCAGGCCCTCCACTTCGCGATGCAGGTCGTTGAGGCGTTGCACGATCCGAGGCGCGCCGAGCAGTTCGACCAGCGCGTCCGCTTCGTCGTCGTTGAGTTGCACGTTCTCGCACGCGCGGTCAGGGTCGGCCTTGTCGTAAATGATCAGGTCACGCCGGCCGGTACGGTGCGAGACCACCCCGATCCTCCGGCCGGTGTGGGTGGTGAACTCGTGTTTGAGTCCGATCCCCGGTAGCGCAGTCTGTTCGATCTCCACACTGTTTACCGTATACAGGTCAGCCACCCGAAGGCACCCAGCCCTTCCCGGTCGATCAGCTCCGCCTCCGCGGACGCGGCGGAAAGCGCTCGCAGGTAACCCGCCGGATCCCGTCGTGCCTGGTCAAGCGGTGGTCGTTCACCGCGAACCCCTAGCCGCAGGAGCGCCTCGCGCTGGGTCGTCAAGGTGCCCGCGCAGGCGTCCAGCGCCACATGCGCGGTGAGATCGCACGACCCGTCCGGCACCGGCCGCACCCATGATCCGTCCCGATATCCGATCAGCGTGCCCATCGGCGGGCGATCACTCCGTACATGCGAATAATCCACGGCCACGGCCATCCCCGCGGCCAGCCTGCCGACCAGCCCGGCCCACGCCTCGTCCCGGGGCCACCCGATCTCGGCCCGCTCCCCGACCGGCCACCAGCGCTCCAGCCAGTCCCGATCCTTGGCGTCCAGGTCGCCCAGCCGCTCTTTCCCCGACGCGGGATCGACCAGCACCAGCCGGGGCCCTTCTGACGTCCACTCGGCGACGTCCACCGGCACGTTGTCCAGCCATTCGTTGGCGAAGATCAACCCCGTCACCCCGTCCGGTACGGCATCCGCCCACCGAACCCGCTCATCCAGACCCTCCGGCCGAGCGGACAGATCGACGGCGGTCACCCGCAGGCGGCTCGCCAGGTTGGCCGGCGCGTCCGCCAGAACCTGGGAGGCCAGCAGGCCGTCACCCGCGCCCATGTCCACGAACTCGATCACCTGCGGCCGGCCGAGGCGTTCATCGACCTCGCCCAGCAGCCGGGTCACGGCCGCGCCGAAGGCGGGGGAGGCGTGCACGGACGTGCGGAAGTGGCGGTGCGGGCGTTCACGCCGGTAGAAACCGTCCGCGCCGTACAGCGCCTGGCGCATCGCCTCTCGCCATCTGAGCCACACAACGGTTGACCTTATCGCGACACGCAGTGTAGTTGACTGACTACGATCTGTGTATTCTTTGCGGTAACGTTGCCTGGTGTCGGCGGCTGGCCCGGCCCGCTCCCCCAGCGGGCGCGGTCCGGCCACCCCACCCGGAAGGATCTGGAAGATGAGGCCGGGCAATCGGCGGATGACCGGCCTGCCGCGCGCGGGCTCTGGCGTCTGGAGGGACACCAGAGCCCACGCCCGCTCCCGTTGCCGTGGTTATTCACCCCTCCCCGTTACGCTGGCGAGCGGGAGGACGGCATGGACACAAGCGATCGCCCCGCACGATTGGCCGTGGGGGTGCTCGGAGCCGGTCGAGTGGGTTCCGTTCTCGGGGCCGCGCTGATGCAGGCGGGCCATCGGGTGGTGGCCGCCAGCGGGGTCTCGGACGCGTCGCAGCGGCGCGCGAGTGAGACGTTGGGTGTGGAGCTGACCAGGCCGGAGATGGTCATCGAGCGGGCCGAGCTGGTCCTGCTGACCGTGCCGGACGATGTGCTGCCCGGTCTGGTCTCGGGGCTGGCGTCGACCGGCGTCGACCTGCGCGGCAAGCTGCTCGCGCACGCCAGCGGAGCCTTCGGTCTCGGCGTGCTCGGGCCCGCGGTCGAGGCGGGCGCGGTGCCGCTGGCGCTGCACCCGGTGATGACCTTCACCGGCCGGGGAGACGACCTGAACCGGCTGACCGGCTGCTCGTTCGGCGTGACCGCGCCGGTGCCGCTGCGGCCGGTGGCCGAGGCGCTGGTGATCGAGATGGGCGGCGAGCCGGTCTGGATCGCCGACGCCGACCGGCCGCTCTACCACGCGGCCATCGCCGGGGCGGCCAACCACATGGTCACCCTGGTCGCCGAGTCGCAGGACCTGCTCGCCGGGATCGGGGTGGAACATCCGGGCCGGATGCTCGGGCCGCTGCTGGGCGCGGCGCTCGACAACGTGCTCAGGCTCGGCATCAACGGCCTGACCGGTCCGGTCGTGCGCGGCGACGCCGGGACGGTGCGCAAGCATGTGGACGCGCTCATCCTGGCCGCGCCGGAGGCGGCCGACGCCTACATCGCGCTCGCCAGGCTTACCGCGGACCGGGCGCTCGCCGCCGGGCTGCTCAAGCCCGAGGCCGCCGAGCTGCTGCTGGACGCTCTGGGAGGCAACATATGGACGTGATCGTCGCCGGAAACCGTGAAGAACTGGGCAAGGCCAGGGAGGCGGCCGGTCTTGGGCGGTATGCGCTGGTGCCCACGATGGGGGCGCTGCACGAGGGCCACCGCTCGCTCATCCGGCTGGCCCGGGAGCAGGCCGACCAGGTGGTGGTCAGCATCTTCGTGAATCCGCTGCAGTTCGGGCCGCATGAGGATTTCTCCCGATATCCGCGGACCTTCGAGGCGGACCTGGGGGTCTGCGCGGAGGAGGGCGTGCGGGTGGTGTTCGCTCCGGCGGTGGCGGACATGTACCTGCCCGACCGGCAGATCGCGGTGTCGGCCGGGGCGATGGGCTCGGTGGTCGAGGGGGCGTTTCGGCCCGGCCATTTCGACGGCGTGCTGACCGTGGTGCTGAAGCTGTTCAACCTCGTGCAGCCCGATGTGGCGGTGTTCGGGCAGAAGGACGCGCAGCAGCTGGCGCTGGTCCGGCGCATGGTCGCCGATCTGAATCTGCCGATCGCGATCGTGGGCGCGCCGACCGTCCGGGAGGCCGACGGGCTGGCGCTGTCCAGCCGGAACCGGTATCTGTCATCGGCGGATCGGGTGACCGCGCTCAATCTGTCGAAGGCTTTGCGGGCGGGAGCCGTACAAAGGGAGCCTGAGCGGATCAAGGACGCGGCGCGGGCGGTGCTGGAGACGGCGGCGCGGTTCGATCCGCCGTTGTTGCTCGATTATCTGGCGCTGGTCGATCCGGCCACGTTCACCGAGGTGACGGAAGATCACCGGGGTGAGGCGATCCTGGCGGTGGCCGCCAAGGTCGGGACCACCCGGTTGATCGACAACGTGGTGCTCACCCTGGGCTGACCTGGGCTGATGCCGGGGTGGGTGCCCCGGGAAGCGATCACGGCCCGCGAGGCGTTATCGTCATGTTGACGAAAGGGGCTCGCGATGACCACCATGCCGAGAAAGCTGACCGCACCCTCACCCGGCTGGACGGTGACGGCGGACGTGGTCGTGGTCGGGTCGGGCATCGCGGGACTCACCGTCGCCCTGCGATATACCGAACTGTCGCCCGAGGGCCGCGTCCTCGTCGTCACCAAGGATGTGCTTTCCGCAGGCTCCACCCAGTGGGCGCAAGGCGGCATCGCGGCCGTGCTCGATCCCGAGGACACCCCGGCGGAACATCTCAAGGACACCCTGCTCGCGGGGGCCGGGCTGTGCGACGAGGAGGCCGTCCGGGTGCTGGTCACCGAGGGGCCCGACGCGCTCAAGCGGCTCATGGAGCATGGTGCCAGGTTCGACCGGGACGCCGACGGGGAACTCCAGCTCACCCGGGAGGGCGGCCACCGCCGGAACCGGATCGTGCACGCGGGCGGCGACGCCACCGGCGCCGAGGTGCAGCGCGCCCTGATCGAGGCGGCGGCGCACGAGCCCAGGATCGAGGTCATCGAGCACGCCCTGGCGCTCGACCTGCTCAAGGACGCGGCGGGTCACGCCTGCGGGGTCACCCTGCACGTGATGGGCGAGGGCGCCAGGGACGGCGTCGGCGCGGTCAGAGCCGGTGCGGTGGTGCTGGCCAGCGGCGGCATGGGGCAGGTCTACGCCGCCACCACCAACCCGGTCGTCTCCACCGGCGACGGCGTGGCCCTCGCGCTGCGGGCCGGCGCGGCGATCAGGGACCTGGAGTTCGTGCAGTTCCACCCCACCGTGCTCTGGCTCGGCGAGGGCTCCACCGGCCAGCAGCCGCTCGTCTCCGAGGCCGTGCGTGGCGAGGGCGCGGTGCTGGTCGACGCGGCCGGGGAGCGCTTCATGGCGGGCGTGCACGAGCTCGCCGACCTGGCCCCGCGCGACGTGGTGGCCAAGGCCATCATGCGGCGGATGGCGGAAACCGGCGCGGACCACGTCTACCTGGACGCCCGCCACTTCGGCGCGCGGAAATGGCAGGTCAGGTTCCCCACCATCCTGGCCGTCTGCCGCGACCACGGCATCGACCCCGTCACCGAGCTCATCCCGGTCGCCCCCGCCGCGCACTACGCCAGCGGCGGCGTCCGCACCGACTTAAAGGGCAGAAGCACCGTCCCCGGCCTGTACGCCTGCGGCGAGGTCGCCTGCACCGGCGTCCACGGCGCCAACCGCCTGGCCTCCAACTCCCTCCTGGAAGGCCTGGTCTTCGCCGAACGCATCGCCTCCGACCTGATCGCGGTACGGCGCAGCCCCGGAAACCCCCACGACCACCGCCCCGACGGCCTGATCGACCCCCGCGCGCGCGGCCGGATCCAGGCGTTCATGAGCCGGGGCGCCGGAGTGCTGCGCAGCCGGGAGTCCCTGGCCACGGTGGGCCGAGCGCTGGCCGATGCCCGCTGGACCCCGATCGCGGTCGAGCCCTGCACCGAATCCTGGGAGGCCACCAACCTGCACACGGTCGCCACCGCGCTGACCGTCGCCGCCGGGCTGCGCGAGGAGACCCGGGGCTCGCACTGGCGCGAGGACCACCCCGACCGCCGCGACGACCAGTGGCTCCGCCACATCGATCTGACCCTGACCGAGAAGGGCGAACTCGCCATGGAATCCGCCGACGCGCTCGACATCGAGAACCTCGTGGCCATCGCGCTCCGCGAGGACCTGGCCGGCGGCGAGGACGTCACCTCGGCCGCCACCATCCCGCCGGATCAGGAGTCGGTCGCCGACGTCGTCGCCCGCCGCGACGGCGTGGTCGCCGGGCTGCCGGTGGCGGAGACCGTCTTCACCCGCGCGGGCCTCCAGGTGGAGCGCCTGGCCAGGGACGGCGACGAGGTGCGCAAGGGCGACGTGCTGCTGACCGTGCGCGGCCAGACCCGAGCCCTGCTCACCATGGAACGTACCGCGCTCAATTTCCTCACCCACCTGTCCGGCATCGCCACCCAGACCCGCCTGTGGGTCCGCGCCATCGACGGCACCGGCGCCAGGGTCAGGGACAGCCGCAAGACCATCCCCGGCCTGCGCGCCCTGGAGAAATACGCGGTGCGCTGCGGCGGCGGCGTCAACCACCGGATGGGCCTGTACGACGCCGCCCTGATCAAGGACAACCACGTCGTCGCCGCCGGAGGCGTGGCCGAGGCCTTCCGGGCCGTACGCACGACGTACCCGGATATCACCATCGAGGTGGAGGTGGACAGGATCGACCAGATCGAGCCGGTGCTGGCGGAGGGCGCGGACGAGATCCTGCTCGACAACTTCACCGTGCCGCAGCTGGCCGAGGCCGTGAAACTGGTCGGCGGGCGGGCCCGGCTGGAGTCCAGCGGCGGGCTCACCCTGGACGTGGCCCGCGCGGTCGCCGAGACCGGAGTCGATTACCTCTCCGTGGGCGCGCTCACACATTCCGCGCCCGCTCTCGATATTGCTTTGGATCTTCGTAGTGCATAATCAGGGGATGCTGCTCACCATCGACGTCAGCAACACCCACACGGTGCTTGGCCTGTTCGAGGGTGATGAGGTCCTTGAGCACTGGCGCATCGCCACCGACCCGCGCAGGACCGCCGACGAGATCGCCGTCGTCCTGCAAGGCCTGCTGTCCCAATCCCCAATCCTGAAAAATGCGGACATTGCTGGTTTGGCTATCTGTTCGACCGTTCCATCGGTTTTGAACGAGATGCGGGAAATGTCGCGTCGGTATTACGGTGATGTCACCACCGTGGTCGTCGAGCCGGGCGTCAGGACCGGCGTCCCCGTCCGGATGGATAACCCCAAAGAGGTCGGCAGCGACCGAATCGTCAACGCCCTGGCCGCCACCACCCTCTACGGCGGACCCTGCGTCATCGTCGACTTCGGCACCGCCACCTCCTTCGACGCGGTCTCTGCCCGAGGCGAGTACATCGGCGCGGTGACCGCCCCCGGCCTGGAGATCTCCGTGGACGCGCTGGCCACCGCCGGCGCCCAGCTGCACAAGGTCGAGCTGATCCGCCCCCGCCAGGTGATCGCCAAGAACACCGTGGAGGCCCTCCAGTCCGGCATCATCTACGGCTTCGCCGGTCTGGTGGACGGCATCGTGGACCGGATGACCGCCG
The DNA here is from genome assembly GCF_039871605.1 of Acrocarpospora sp. B8E8. NCBI lineage: Bacteria > Bacillati > Actinomycetota > Actinomycetes > Streptosporangiales > Streptosporangiaceae > Acrocarpospora > Acrocarpospora sp. B8E8. The sequence goes on from NZ_JBDPLV010000034.1 coordinate 17,297, forward strand.
AGCTGGCCGACGACCCGGAGGACGTGACCGTCGTCGCGACCGGTCCAGGCGCGCCGCTGGTGGTCAGCGAGGCGCGGACCATCGACGAGCACGAACCCTGGCTGACCCTGATCGGCCTGCGCCTCATCTACGCCCGCAACACAGGGTGAAAGCCCGCCCCCTCGCGCGAAGGGGCGGGCTCTCGATCTATATGGATCACTCGTTCTCGGCGGTGTAGAGGTAGTTCCAGTCGCCGCAGCTCGAGACGTGCTTGGTCTTGTGGTGGATCTGGCAGACCTTGAACCGCAGGCTGCTGACGCCCTTCTTGCCGAAGGCGAAGTGCTTGGCCGTGCCGTAGCCGCAGTGGGTGTACTTCTTGGTCGTGTACCAGTGGTGGCTGTACAGGTTGGAGACCTGGAACTTCACGTAAGCGCACTTGCCGCCGTGCTTGTAGTAACGGCTGTCGTCGTCCCACAGCTGGCCGGTCACCTGGACGAGGTTGTTGGTCTGCGGCTGGTTCCAGGTGATGTCGATCGTGCCCTTCACGCGGGCCAGATCGTTGTGCGAGTAGTACGGGCCCCACTCGTTGGCGGGGTTGGCGTTCGCGGCGGCGGGGAGAGCGAGGACCGCGGCGGCGGTGCCCGCGGCCAGAGCAACCATCGCTCGGGTCATGCGCTTCATTTCGGGGTCTCCTTCTCGGGGTGTGATACACGAGTACGCCCACCCCCTTTCACGACCCCTGACGCGCGCTGTCACCGAACTTGCAACCGCTTTGCAGTGCCGTCCGATGGAGACAATCTTGTTCCGGCCGAGTAAGTCCGGCCACCGCGATCGTGGGCCCGACCCGCGAGAGCCGTCCCTGATCGGCGGGGCCACCGGGCCGCCGATTCCGGGCCACCGCCATGATCGAGTTCTTCACGAAGTGATTGCCAAGTCAATGCGGCTGCTTGACGACCTTTCGCGACGGCGTTTACCGTCCCCAAGGGTGGCGAAAATCATTCGTCGTGGGAGAGGGGCTCACGATGTCGTTTTCTGAGGTGGTTGCCCGGAGCGAGGTTGTCCGAAAAGAGGTTGTCCGAAAAGAGTTGGACATGGAGCGTGCCGGTCTCACCGATGACGAACTGCTGCTTCTCGCCGAGCTGGCGAAAGGTGTCACGGTGGACCGGGTGGGCCGTCGGCTGGATGTGAGCGGCCGCACGGTCCGGCGCAGGCTCCGGGGTATCTGCGATCGGATTGGAGTCGCGACCGCGATCGAGGCGGTCGCCTGGGCGGCTCGCCGCCGGTTGATCTGATCCCGCCACGGTGGCGGGATCAGATCTATCCGTTCAGTCCACTACCCGGACGGCACCCGCGAACGGGCGGTTGGCGATCGAGGCCACCCGGACCACGTCGCCGGTCCGCGGCGCGTGCACCATGTAGCCGCCGCCGATGTACATGCCCATATGGTGCAGGTCGCTGTAGAAGAACACCAGGTCCCCTGGGCGCAGGTCGTCGCGGCTGACGTGGGTGCCCGCCGTCCACTGGTCGCCGGTGTAGTGCGGCAGGCTGATCCCCACCTGCTGGTAGGCGGCCATCGTCAGACCGGAGCAGTCGTAGGAGTTCGGCCCCTCGGCCCCCCACACGTACGGCTTGAGCTGCTGGGTGAGCGCCCACCGCACCGCCTGGGCGGCCTTGCCGTCGCCGACCACCGGCAGCGACAGCCGGGTGGCCCGGCTGACCTTGCCCGCGACCTGGCGGTAGAGCGAGCTCTCGGTCTTCTTGATCAGCTTGCGGATCTTGTCCTGCCGGGAGTCGATGCTCCTGAGCAGCTTCGCCACCTCGTCCTGGCGGGCCTTGGCGCCCGCTCTGGCCCGCTTGGCGGTCTCCATCGCCTTCTCGACCTGGAGCACCTGCTCGCCGGTCTGGAGCTGCAGCGCGTAGGTGGTGGAGGCGATGTCCAGGTAGCTGTCCGGGTCGGCGGCGCTCATCAGGCCGAAGCCGGTCGCCGCGCCGCCCGTCATGTAGGAGTTCTGGGCGAACAGGCTGGCCTTCAGGCGGCGTTCCTCCAGGTCGGCCTCGCTCTTGGTCAGCGTGGTCTTGGCCAGCTGGGCCGCGCGCTCGGCCTCCTTGAGCCGGACCTTCTCGCCGTTGTGCTCCTCGGTGAGCGTCTCGATCTCGATGTAGAGGTTCTCCACCTCTTTGGTCAGCTCTTTGAGGGTGGGCTCCGGATCGGCTGTGGCCGAAACCAGCGGAGCGCCTACGGTGATGACGGCGAGCGCGGCGCCGAGGACGGTGAGCCGGATTCGAGTGCGCAAGCAATCTCCTTCTCCGGGGCCCTGGTCCCGGTGGACATTAGTGCACGTCCGGTTCGTCCTCAACCGAAACTCAGGATTCCGTCTAGATTCCGCAACTGAACGATCACGACCAGGTCACACGTGATATGCGCATAACGCGAGCGTGCGGCTACTCTGGGTGAACGTTTCGTGGTTTCGGCAGAGCCGTTATTCGCGAGCCATGAGCGCCGGGCTACTACGCTTCTCAGCATGGTGGTGCAGTCGGTCGAGCAGACAGTCCCGCAATCGGTGGTGGTGCGCCGGGCCCGCACGGCCGATGTGCGGGTGATCCGGCAGTTCGTCGACTCCCACTCCGGCATCGAGCGGCGCCTGCTGAAGAAGTCCACCGTCACGCTGTACGAGGACGTGCAGGAGTTCTGGGTCGCCGAGGTGGACGGGGTGGTGGTCGGCTGCGGCGCCCTGCACGTGCTCTGGGAGGACCTGGCCGAGATCCGGACCGTGGCCGTGGACCCGGGCTCCCGGCGGCTGGGCCTGGGGCACCGGATCGTCACCGCGCTCATCGACACCGCCCGCGAACTCGGCGTGCACCGCGTCTTCTGCCTCACCTTCGAAGTCGACTTCTTCGCCCGGCACGGATTCGTGCCGATCAACGGCACGCCGGTCTCGCCGGAGGTGTACGCGGAGCTGCTCGCCTCCTATGACGAAGGTGTCGCGGAATTCCTCGACCTGGAACATGTGAAGCCGAACACGCTGGGCAACACGCGCATGATTCTGCACCTCAGGCCTTCGGTCTAACCGGTTCTTTGACCAGGGGGGAATGGTGACGGTGGAATCGGCGCTGGTTACCTTGGGTATATCTAACGTGTGCCATGCCCGAACGCGAAGTGAGGTGACACGGTGAGCACCCAGCCGCCGTACCCGCAGGACGATTCGGCCGGCGACGCGTCGGCGCCGCCCGAACGCGGGGAACAAGGCGCGGAACAGCCCGCGCAGGAATTCGATCCCGACGTCACCATCATGAGCCGCAATCCCGCCGGGACCGGGTCGCGGCCGGTGTACGGCCCGCCGTCGTCAGGGGCGTACGGACAGGCGGGCGGCACCGGCGCCTACGGCCAGGGTTATCCGCGGCAGCCGGCTCCACCGCAACCGCCACCGCCACCGCCACCGCCGCCGCCCGGGAGCGGGCAGAACGGCTATGGCCAGGGTTACGGCCAGTCCCAGCCCGGTCAGGGTTACGGGCAGGGGTATGGGCAGCAGGGGTACAGCCAGGAGCAGCAGTACGGGGGTTACGGTCAGCAGGGCGGGCCGCAGCCGTACGGTCAGCCTGGCCAGACGCAGCCCGTACAGGCCCAGCCGGGTTACGGCCAGCAGCCTGGCTACGGTCAGCAGCCCGGCTATCCGCCGCCCGGTTACGGGCAGGCTTATCCGCCGCCCGGCTACGGGCCGCCGCAGGGCTACGGTCCGGGCGGCTACCGGCAGCCGCAGGGTTACGGCTACGGTCCGGCGCCCATTCCGCCGGGCGCGCCCGCGCCGCTGGCCGAATGGTGGCAGCGGCTGGTCGCGCGGATCATCGACGTCGCGTTGTACGGCGTCGTGCTCATCGCGCTCGGAATCATCGCCGGAGGCATTTGGGCGAGCACCGACCGCTTCGACATCGAGACGCAAACCGTCACGCCAGGGACGTTCCTCGTCTACCTGGTGCCCGCGCTCCTCGCGACACTCGCGCTCTTCGGCTACGAATTCCTGATGCTGAAGCAGCGCGGCCAAACGCTCGGTAAGATCGTTATGGGAATCAAGGTGGTGCGCGTGGGGCGCGGCCTTGATGGCGGTCTCGACAATGACGCCGCCTTGCGCCGCGCGGGCGCGCTCGCCGGGCCGTTGGTGTTGACGTGGATTCCGGGAATCCGGGTGATTGGCGCCTGGCTCGTGTACCTGTACTGGCTCGTGGGTCTGCTCTGGCCACTCTGGGATAAGCCGTTGCAGCAGTCCCTTCTGGACAAGGCGGCGAACACGGTGGTCGTCAAGGTCAAATAGTGACATAGAACCGCCGCAAACAACGGAGCGGGGCCGATGGAACGAACCATTGGCCCCGCTTTCGTGCACGCAGCGTGTTCGCTTCGTTCCATCCGAAATAACACCGCAAAAGCCGTAACGGGTTACTGCTACCGTGCGATGGGACCTAGAACACCCCGTCCCCCATAGATGTCACGAGAGGTAACCAAATGAACCCGGAACCTCCCCCCGGCCAGAACCCTTATGGGTCGGCTCCCCCTCCGGGTGGATACCCGCCGCCTCAAGGCGGATACCCCCCACCCCAAGGCGGGTACCCGCCGCCTGGTGGATATCAGCAGCAGCAGCCTGGTTATCAGCAACAGCCTGGTGGATATCAGCAGCAGCAGCCTGGTTATCAGCAGCCTGGCGCTTACCCGCCGGCTGGTGGATACCCGTCCGCCGGCGCCTACAACGCGCCGATGGGCATGCCACTCCCGCCGGGAGTCCCGGCGCCACTTGCCGAGTGGTGGCAGCGTTTGGTGGCACGCCTGATCGATGGCCTTATCCTCGGTGTGGTCGTCTACCTCATTATCAGCAGGATCATCCAGAGCGCGTTCTCCACGACCGAGACGATCGAGTTCCTGGGCACCAGCACAACGGTCTCCACTCCTTCCTTCCTCGGCCTGCTGATCTCGTCGATCGTCAGCTTCCTGCTGTACGCCGCTTACGAGTACTTCATGACCTCGCGTGACGGCCAGACAATCGGCAAGAAGGTCATGAAGATCCGCATCGTCAAGCTTGGCGGAAGCGTTCACGGGGGTCTCGACACCGAGACTCTGGCCAAGCGGATCGGCGTACTATGGGGGCCGCAGCTGCTCGCCTTCAATTGGATCCTCAACGGTCTGGGCGGGCTCTTCAGCCTGGTGAACGTCCTCTGGCCGCTCTGGGACAAGCCGCTCCAGCAGGCGATTCACGACAAGGTCGCCGGAACCGTCGTGGTGAAGCTGTAGCAGTGTTTATGGCCGATCCTTCGGATCGGCGGACTTGGCCGCCTTCAGCCTGTGTCTTCCCTCGTCACTCCGGCCGCTTCGCGACCTGCGTTCCTCAGTCCAGACACAGGCGCGGCCAAGCCGCGTTCCAATCAGTGGGGTGACCGCCCTGGCGGTCACCCCACTGCCATTCCTGGGTACGATTTTGTTCTATCGGGTAAGCGTTCTGACCACCGCAGAGGATACTTCCCGCGCGGTGGAGGCTATGGACAGGCGCACCTCGGTGGGTCATCGGGCGTCGGTTCCCCCTATTTCACAGGGCTTCCGGTTGAATCCGGCGGCAGCGGACCCAAGGGAGTGATGAGGAATGACCGAGGTAATCTCCGCGTTGATACCGCCGCTGTTGGTCGGCGCGGCAGTCGTCTACGGCGTGGTTAAGTTGGTACGTTCGGACGCCGCCGGTCTGCGCGGAAGGCGCGAACCGGGAGAAGAGCCATCGGACAAGACCTCTTCCTGAGAATACCGCCGCTCGAATTGTCATCCGGGGTAACTGGGTATATGTTTGGCTGCAGAATCAAACTATGCTCTGCCGAAAGGATTGCCGGATGGCCAAGCACACGCAGGTGATTCTCATCGACGACCTCGATGGTGGCGAGGCCAATGAGACGGTCACCTTCGCGATTGACGGCCTGCCTTATGAGATTGACCTGAGCGACAGCAACGCCAAGAAGCTTCGGGAAGCCCTGGCGCCTTTCGTCTCCAGCGCCCGCAAGGGCGAAAGCGGGTCAACGCGGGGCCGTCGTCGTGGAAGCGGTGGGACCCAGCGGGCCATGACTCGGGAGAAGAGCGCGGAGATCCGCGCCTGGGCCAAGGCCAACAACCACCCGGTGAGCGAGCGCGGCCGGATTGCCGCCTCGATCGTCGAGGCCTACGACGCGGCGCACTAAGTCGCCGCTACTTCTTGATCGTGCGGTTATGCCGGCTGCCGGTTCTCTGGCGGCCTGCATGACCGCACGATCGCGTTATCAGGTAATAAACGTCGTTCGCTTGCGGCGTATCGGGAACACCTGGCCCCCGATCGGTAGTTGGATGGAGGGTGAACGCCCTGCGCCCGGGGAACGTCTCCTGTATAGAAGCGGTCGCCGGGCCAGAGCTGGCATGCGGAACGACGGGGCCGGATCATCCGGGCGCGTCTGACCGCTCTGTGAGGAGCGACGAGATGTTCGAAAGGTTCACCGACCGTGCGCGTCGGGTTGTCGTCCTGGCCCAAGAAGAGGCCCGGATGCTCAACCACAACTACATCGGTACTGAGCACATTCTTCTTGGCTTGATCCATGAAGGTGAAGGCGTTGCCGCCAAGGCTCTGGAGAGCCTGGGCATCAGTCTTGAAGGCGTGCGTCAGCAGGTCGAGGAGATCATCGGCCAGGGCCAGTCGGCACCGTCGGGGCACATTCCCTTCACCCCACGGGCCAAGAAGGTCCTTGAGCTGTCGCTCCGTGAAGCCCTGCAGCTGGGCCACAACTACATCGGCACCGAGCACATCCTGCTCGGGCTCATCCGCGAGGGTGAGGGTGTGGCGGCCCAGGTGCTGGTGAAGCTGGGCGCGGACCTGAACCGGGTGCGGCAGCAGGTCATCCAGTTGCTGCACGGTTACCAGGGCAAGGAGCCGGCCGCGGCGGGTGGCCCCCAGGAGGCCGCGCCGTCCACCTCCTTGGTGCTTGACCAGTTTGGCCGCAACCTGACCCAGGCGGCCCGGGAGGGCAAGCTGGACCCGGTGATCGGCCGGGAGAAGGAAATCGAGCGGGTCATGCAGGTGCTGTCCCGCCGCACCAAGAACAACCCCGTCCTGGTGGGCGAGCCCGGCGTCGGCAAGACCGCCGTGGTGGAGGGGCTGTCCCAGAAGATCGTCAAGGGCGAGGTGCCGGAGACGCTCAAGGACAAGCAGCTCTACACGCTCGACCTGGGCGCGCTGGTGGCGGGCTCCCGCTACCGGGGTGACTTCGAGGAGCGCCTGAAGAAGGTGCTCAAGGAGATCCGTACCCGCGGCGACATCATCCTGTTCATCGACGAGCTGCACACGCTCGTCGGCGCGGGCGCCGCCGAGGGCGCGATCGACGCCGCCAGCATCCTCAAGCCGATGCTGGCCCGCGGCGAGCTGCAGACCATCGGCGCGACCACGCTGGACGAGTATCGCAAGCACCTGGAGAAGGACGCCGCGCTCGAGCGCCGCTTCCAGCCCATCCAGGTGGCCGAGCCGTCGCTGTCGCACACCATCGAGATCCTCAAGGGCCTGCGCGACCGGTATGAGGCGCACCACCGCGTCTCCATCACCGACGGCGCCCTGGTGGCGGCCGCCCAGCTGGCCGACCGCTACATCAGCGACCGTTTCCTGCCCGACAAGGCGATCGACCTCATCGACGAGGCCGGGTCCCGGATGCGCATCCGCCGGATGACCGCTCCGCCGGACCTCCGGGAGTACGACGAGAAGATCGCGAACGTCCGGCGGGACAAGGAGTCCGCGATCGACGCGCAGGACTTCGAGAAGGCCGCCGCCCTGCGCGACCAGGAGAAGCAGCTCCAGATCAAGCGGGAGCGCCGGGAGAAGGAGTGGAAGGCCGGCGACATGGACGTCGTGGCCGAGGTCACCGAGGAGCTCATCGCTGAGGTGCTCGCGACCGCCACCGGCATCCCCGTCTTCAAGCTCACCGAGGAGGAGTCCCAGCGACTGCTCCGGATGGAAGACGAGCTGCACAAGCGGATCATCGGCCAGGACGACGCCATCAAGGGCCTGTCCCGCTCGATCCGCCGCACCCGCGCCGGTCTGAAGGACCCGCGCCGTCCCGGCGGCTCGTTCATCTTCGCCGGCCCGTCCGGCGTCGGTAAGACCGAGCTCTCCAAGGCGCTCGCCGAGTTCCTGTTCGGGGACGAGGACGCGCTGATCATGCTGGACATGTCCGAGTTCATGGAGAAGCACACCGTCTCCCGGCTGTTCGGCTCCCCGCCCGGTTACGTCGGGTACGAGGAGGGTGGCCAGCTCACCGAGAAGGTGCGGCGCAAGCCGTTCTCCGTGGTCCTGTTCGACGAGATCGAGAAGGCCCACCCCGACATCTTCAACTCGCTGCTGCAGATCCTGGAGGACGGTCGCCTGACCGACGCCCAGGGCCGGGTGGTCGACTTCAAGAACACGGTCATCATCATGACCACCAACCTCGGCACCCGGGACATCTCCAAGGGCATCGGGGTCGGGTTCGCGAAGAGCAACGACGTCGAGGGCAACTACGACCGGATGAAGTCGAAGGTCCAGGAGGAGCTCAAGCAGCACTTCCGGCCCGAGTTCCTCAACCGCGTCGACGACACGGTCGTCTTCCACCAGCTCACCATGGGCGAGATCATCAAGATCGTCGACCTGATGCTGGCCCAGGTGGACGCCCGCCTCAAGGACCGGGACATGGGCCTCGACCTGACCCCCGCCGCGAAGAAGCTCCTCGCCGACCGGGGCTACGACCCCGTCCTCGGCGCCCGCCCGCTTCGCCGGACCATCCAGCGGGAACTCGAAGACTCCCTCTCCGAGAAAATCCTGTACGGCGAACTCCGCCCTGGCCAGATCGTCAAAATCGACATCGAAGGCGAAGGCGACGCCGCCATCTTCACCTTCGTCGGCGAGAACAAGACCCCTCAGGTCCCTGACTCCGCCGCGTCCATAGTGGAGACGATCCAGAAGTAATTGAACCGCTCAAGCACCCCTCGCCGTTCGGACGGCGGGGGGTGCTGCGCTTTTGGCGGGGGTGGGATCGGCGACTGGGCACCTTGAGGGCGCGTCCTTCTTCGTGTCTCGGGGTGCGTTGCTGCCTCCGTCAGATGGTCCGGAGAGTGGCGAATTCCCTCATGCGCCGGCAACAGGCTCAGCGCGGCGACGGCAGTACAGACAGCTCGCAGACGTAGGCGTCCACTGGTGCGCTCAGCACCCAGACGATCATCGCGGCCAGCGTCTGCGGCCGGATGCACAACTCAGGATCGTATGGGCGTCCGAAGGCGCTCCTGACCTCACCCAGCAGGTCGGTCGCCGTCGCTGCTGGATAGACCGTGGTGACGCGTATCCCGTGGGTGGCCTCCTCCTCACGCAAGGAATCGGCCAGTTCCCGCAGCGCTGCCTTGCTGGCGACGAACGCCGACCAGCGGGGGACGCCGGTCATCCCGGGTGAGGCGTTAACGAAGATCACATGTCCCCGGGACCGCCGTAAGGCGGGGAGCGTCAGCCGTACCAGTTCGGCGGCGGAGGTCACGTTCACCGCCAGCGTCCGCCGCCACGTCTCGGGGCTGGCCCCGGCGACGGCCTTGACGGGGGAGATTCCCGCGCAATGCACCACTGCCTGTACGTCCTCCAGTTCTCCCGCATCCTCCAACGCTTCCACGGCGGCGGCCAGCGTCCCGGGTTCGGCCAGATCTGCCTCGATCCCGCGCACGTCCAGCCGCCCGACATCGCGCCCCACGGCGATCACTCGATGGCCGGCCGCTATGAGCGCGCTGACCAGGGCCGTCCCAATCCCTCCAGTGGCTCCAGTCATCAGCACATTTCCCATGACGGCTCCCGTTCTCCGCGTCGCAATGGCTGATCATCACCAACACCACCCCGCTGATCGCCAACAAAGTCCACGATCGGCACGAGCGAGCGTATCGACATCGGCAATGGCAACATCGCCCTGCACTCCCGGGCCAACAACATGTATGCCGCTGCGGAGGCCGCGGGAGCCCAGCCGCTGATCGCCAACGGCACCGCCATCGGCCGCTGGGAACGGTTCGACTTGGTGGCCAGCTGAACCCGTACACCTTCCGGAGTTGCGCGCCGAACGGCCCCGGAAGACATGCGCAAATGTCAGAATTTTGTCGGCATTCAGAACCCTTATGATCTTTTCGGGCAAAGAGAGGGTTCCGCGGAGTGTTCCGGCAGCGTTTGGCGTCAATTGTCATCGGGCTCTACCTCGTCGCGACCGCGATAGCGGCGGTGCTCGGCGTGGTGAGCGACGATATCCACGCCATCCGGCCATTCGGGGTCTCCCTCCACTTCAGCTGGGAAATCGACGAATACTGGCAGGGCGAACGCGGCCTCGGGGTGACGCTGCTCGTCGGGACGCTCGCCGTCAACGTCTGGACGCTCCGCCAGGTCTTCACCCTGCCGCCACGCGCCCCCCGTCCGGCCGACCCGCGGGTGCGCTGGCTGCGCCGCCTCCTCTACCTGGCCGTCGCCGACGTCCTGGTCCTCGGCTCGCTCACCGACCTGCTGCTTCCCGACCGCCTCGCCGACACGTTCACCCTGCTGGTGTGGGGCCCGATGCAGGTGCTCTTCGCCCTGGCGCTCACCGGCGTGCTCCGCGGGCTGGCGCTCACGCTGGCCGTGCTCGACGTGCTGGGCATGGCGGTGGAGGTGGCCGACGAGTTCGGCGCGGACATCCCCAACGCGTTCGAAATCCTCGACCTGGTCTACCCGTTCTGGCTCCTGCTGATCCTCATCGGCCAGCACCGGGACGGCCGCTGGCACCGGACCACCACCATCACCGGCTGGACCTTTCTGATCACAGCGCTGGTCCTGCCATACGTCGCCTTAGCTCTTGAGCGTTTCCGGGATATCCCCACTTTCTCTATCTTCACCGCCTTGGCGATGTTCACCATCCTGAACGCGGCGTGGATGGCCCGCTCCGCGCACGAACTCCACAACCCCGACCCCACGCCCACCGCTCCCCGCCAACGTTCCGGCGGCCTGCGCCTCCTGCCCGCCGTCGCCGTCCTCATCCCGGTCCTCACGCTGGTCCACCCCGAGGAGACCGCCCGCCTCACCTACACCGGCTGGGAGGACGAATGCATGGACTGGACCGTCCTGCACAAGAAGTTCGGCGACACCCGCCCCCAGGACCGGGACAAAGCCTTCCTCTGCCTCGCCCGCAGCACCATGGACGGCGTCCCGCCGATGTTCGACGACACCGTCCCCGACCAGCGCATCCTCGCGTACGGCAGACGCCTGTGCGACGCCACGACCAGGGAGGAACAGGAAGCGCTGCTGACCCAGGCGGGCAGCCCGCGCCCGGCCTGGGGCGCCGACCCCTCGGACCTCGTCTTCATCTGCCCCGGCAAAATCAGCGAGCAACAGCCCCACCTGCTCAATTCGGAGGCTGCGGAAAAAGCCTCGGCCGCCGCCTGGATAGCCGAGGAGAACGCCAAATGCACCGACCCCTGGCCGAAAGTCCGCGCCAAACGCCAGGGTACGGCCGCCTACTTCCTGTTCGAGGGCGGCGGCTACTCCGTCTTCGACGCCAATGACGACTCCGAGGAGGATTCCTTCTCCGCGGCGATCGACGACGGCTTCGTCGCGGTAACCGGCAGCTCCGCCTCCGTGATGACCTACAACGAGAACGAGCCAATCTGCCTAACCGCCAAAGCCTTCCCCGCCGCGCCCCCACTCCACCTCAAAGGCTGGAACGAGGTAACCGAACTAAGCATCCTCAGCCGCACCGGCCACCTAGGCATCCCCGTCATGGAGGAAGGCATGGACGAGGGAGCCGGGATTTCCCTCCCCAACCTCGCCCTAAACGGCCCCGGCCGCTACCGCCTCCGCGTCTACGCCCGCGGCGAGGAATTCGCCCCCGAGCAACACCTCATCGTGATCTACCCCGGCCACTCCACCAAAAAGATCGTCTACCGCCAGTGAACCACCATGACAACACGGCACTCGAATGTTTGCCGTGGATCTCCTACCCGCCCACCCTTTTGTGTTTGTCCGGGCTCCGCCCGGGCCCTGGGGGCGCCGTGGCTTCGCCACCTACCCGCAACGGGCACTAACGGTCATCGATTGTTTGCCGCGGAAGCTCCCGCCGATGGCACCCGAGTGTCTCAACGACATGAACGGCAACGGCCAGCGCAACGCACGTTGGAGATAAAACGCTGCTTGGTCCACGAATGTGTCGGATGGGTTTGCGCTGGCCGAAGGGCGGGGCGAAGCCCCAGATGCTGATCCATTCCGCATTGAACCGTTTGTGCTGGCCGAAGGGCGGGGCGAAGCCCCCGGAGCGGGTAATCCCCGGGGGTCGGGGCGGCAGCCCCGGAAACAATCAAGGGTGGGCGGGTGGGAACAGCCACCGCAACCTGGGCACGGTGGAAACACCCACGGCAACCTGCGGGGGCTAAGCGGCGAGTTTGAGGCCTAGGGCGGTGAGGTTGCGGCGGGTCCAGTCGAGGTCGTCGGCCAGGCGGGCTACCAGGGCGGCGGGGCCCTTGGTTTTGGGGGTGGTCCAGTCGTGGGCCTCGACCTCGATGTGGGCGCTGCCGTTGACGGCGCCGGAGAGGAGGGCGGTGAGGGTGTCCTGGAGGACCGGCTGGGTGCTGGGGATTTCCTGGCTGTGGTCGTGGACGTGGCCGAGTTTGACGACGGGGGCGCCGGCCATGGCCAGGCCGCGGAGGGCCGAGGCGGTCTCTTCGGTGCCGCAGGAGAGGTGGCAGGCGTCCAGGCAGACACCGAGGTGTTCGGAGTCGATGCCGCAGACACGCTGCAGGGCCTGCTCTGTGGTTTCCAGGACGCAGCCGGGCCAGGGCTCGAACCCGACACGGATGGTCTTGCCGGTCACGCTGGAGAGACCGCGCAGCTCGCGGGAGAGGCGCTCCAGGCGACGCGAGGCGATCGAGTGCAGGTCGGCCGGCCAGTCCCGGCGCCACCCGATCGGAATCGTGGAGATGCTGCCGAACCGCACATCCTCGGGCAGCAGGAACGCCAGGATCTTCGCGAGCGACATCGTGTACCGGTACCGCTCGGGCTTGGCCCAGTCCGGGCCGGGCGCCTCCTGGTTACGCCCACCGGTACCGTTGAGGCTCACGACCTCGAGGCCGCGCTCCTCAAGCGAGCGCCGGAGCCGTACCAGCTCGATACGGTCGGCGATCAGGTGGTCGGCCACCGGCGGCGCCAGCCACAGGCCGATGCCGAGCCGGTCCACACCCAGCCGCTTGCGCACAGGCACCGCATACCTGGTCAAGTGCGCGATCAAGTTCTCCAGGTCCTCCGCGGGATGCACACCCGCGTTGTAGGCCAGGTGAACGAGCGTCCCGTCGTCGTGGCGCAGCCGCATCGATGCCTCCAAGCTCCGACCCCATTGGCCCACACGACCTGTCCTGACCGCATGGGACACGAGTCCCTCCGTACCGGGAATCCGGCCCGGTACGGCGAGCTTGCTCTCGTGCACCGGTCTACGCGTCCGCCCCGCAGCTGATTTCCCAGTAAGCCGCTAGGGTGACGTCGGCAGCGGTCTCACCGTAAGAACGGCGACTTGTGATCCACTTGGGCGAGACTTGGCCGAATTCGCTCTACACAGTGTAGTACTACAACCCGTCGCGCGAACACCTTACGTCGGCAAGGCGTAGAAATCGTTGTCGAGAAGTTCGGCGAGGCCGTCCGTCAGCAGGCCGTCGAGGGCACGTTCGCGTTGCGCGGTGTTGGACCAGGCGGCGTCGAGAGCGGCCTTGGGCACCGGGCCGGGAGCGTCGCGGAGGACGGCGAGCAGGGCGCCGCGGCACTGGCGGTCGGTTCCCGCGTAGGTCTGGCCGCGGCGGGGCGGGCCGTCGTGGGCGGGTTTGCCGGTGAGCAGCCACTGGCAGCGGCCGGAAACGGGGCAGTCGGCGCAACGAGGGGCGCGAGCCGTACAGATCAGGGCGCCGAGCTCCATAACGGCGACCGCCCAGCGAGGAGCGTCCACGGGCGGGATGAGGGATTCGGCGAGTTTGCGCTCGGGCGCCGTGGTCGCCGTCGGCGGGAACTCCTCGCCGCGGATCGCCCGCGCCAGGACTCGGCGCACGTTCGTGTCGAGTACGGCATGACGCCCGCCGTACGCGAAACTGGCCACGGCAGCGGCCGTGTAGTCCCCGATCCCGGGAAGCGTGCGCAACTCGTCGTACGTCGCCGGGACGGTGCCGTCGAAATCGGCCGTGATGGCTTTCGCGCAGGCGTGCAGGTTCAGGGCCCGGCGGGGGTAACCCAGGCGTCCCCAGTGGCGTACGGCTTCGCCTGGGGGTTCCTTGGCGAGAGTGTCAGGGGTGGGCCAGCGGGTGAGCCATTCCTCCCAGATCGGGAGAACCCGGATGACCGGGGTCTGCTGGAGCATGATTTCGCTGACCAGGATGCCCCACGGGGTAGCCTCGGGGCGGCGCCAGGGGAGGTCTCTGTTGTGCTCCGCGTACCAGTCGAGGATCGGGGCATGAAGAGTCACGGTCAGACTCTAGCGGTGTGTGACACCGTACATACTCCGCATCTCGATCTCCCTCGGCGAGGCGTGACGGAGAGCGGACCACGACTCTCCATACTGTCCGTATGGATCCGGACACGTTCCGTGGTGATGTTGGAGTCGAGGGCGGTGACGTCTACTGGCGCCGCCGGGTGTCGGTGCTCACCGGCATGCTCGTGGTGGTGGCCGTCGTGGCCTGGGGCTGCGCCAGCGGCTCGGACAAGCCGACGACCACTCCGAAGGCGGGGTCGGGCGGAACCGACGCGATGGTCGTCTCGCTCCCGTCGCCCAAAGTCTCCCCACCGGCCGCGTCGCCACAGCCATCCGGCAGCCCCACCCATGGATCGCACGGATCGCCGTCCCCGTCGCCCCCGCCGCGCAAGAACGGCGAACCCTGCGTCGCTAACGACCTGGTCGTGAGCCTGAGAGCCAGCCAGGAAATCTACAAAGGCGACCAGATCCCAGGATTCCTCCTCACCGTCGTCAACATCGGCCAGATCGCCTGCACCGCCGACCTGGGCCCCCGCGCCCTCGAAATGCGCATCTCCACCGGCGGCCAGCGCATCTGGTCCACCGCCGACTGCGTGGCCGGCGAAGGCGTCGATCGCCAACTCCTGCACCGAGGCGTCCCCTTCGTCCGCTCCATCCAATGGCCCCGCTACCTCTCCGGCAACGACTGCGCCGCCGACCCCCCCACCGCCCGCAAAGGCAAGTACGTGGCCTTGGCCCGCTTCGGCACCCTGAAAAGCTCCAGAAACGTCTTCCAACTCAAGTGATGTGGAGATTGGCTTACACGTACCGCTCGAGGATTGAGGATTCGGCGAGGCGGGAGAGGCCTTCGCGGACGTTTCTGGCGCGGGTTTCGCCTACGCCGCCGACGACCTGGAGGTCGTCGATGCTGGCGGCGAGGAGTTTTTGCAGGCCGCCGAAGTGGTCGACTAGGCGGTCGACGATCGTGGTGGGGAGGCGGGGGACTCGGGCCAGGAGGCGGAAGCCGCGCGGGCTTACCGGGGTGTCGAGGGGGTCGGGGCCGGTGTGGCCGAGGATCTGGGCCACGCGGGTGAGGTCGAGGAGGTCCAGGGCGGAGAGATTGTCGAGGTCGTGGATGGCCTCGGTGAAGCGGCGCGGGCGGCGGGCGCTCGGGGCCGGGAGGTAGTCCCGGATGGTCAGGGCGCGGTCCTCTTCCACGCCGCCGACCAACTCGTCGAGCTGCAGGGAGATGAGGCGGCCGTCGGTGCCCAACTCCACGACGTACCCTTCGATCTCGACGGAGATCCGGCGGACCATTTCCAGGCGTTGCACCACGGCGGAGACGTCGCGAACGGTCACCAGGTCCTCGATTTCGAGGGCGGAGAGGGTGCCGGAGACCTCGTCGAGGCGGAGTTTGTAGCGTTCTAGTGTGGCGAGAGCCTGGTTGGCCTTGGACAGGATGGCGGCGGATTCCTCCAGGACGTAGCGGACGCCGTCGAGGTAGAGCGCGATGATGCGCATCGACTTGCTGATCGCGATGACCGGGAACTCGGTCTGGCGGGCCACCCGCTGGGCGGTTCTGTGGCGGGTGCCGGATTCGTCGGTGGGGATGCCCGGGTCGGGCACCAGGTGCACGGCGGCGCGGACGATGCGCAGGTCGCCGCTGTTGAGGACGATCGCGCCGTCCATTTTGGCGAGTTCACGGAGCCGGGTGGCGGCGAACTCGACGTCCAGTTCGAAACCGCCGGTGCAGAGTTCTTCCACGGTGTCGTCGTATCCGAGGACGATCAGGCCGCCGGTGTGGCCGCGCAGAATGCGTTCGAGCCCGTCGCGAAGCGCGGTTCCAGGGGCGAGGGAGGCCAGTGTGGCTCGTCGGCGCTCGTCCCAGGCTTTGTCGTTGTGCACGTCAGTGACCCCCGCTGGTCGTGTCTCTGCGCCCAGACGGTCTATCCGCCTCGCGACAAGTCTGCTTGGCTCAGCAGACCCATAGCACCGTCCAGTTTAACTGGGTAACGACATGCTCACCGGATGTGCGTCGGACGCCCTAGACGTACTCTGCCTCTTTGACCTCCTCCCTGGCGTGAACGCCGGAGATTCCCCACGTCGCCGTGGAGTCCTTACTGCTTCCGCTACGCCGCGTGAGCGTCATAGGTTGCGGGCGGTGCCAGGGTCGGAATTGCCTCGCCTGGTCTTACCCGCCCTCCACAGTCGTTTCGAGTGTCCGCCAGCCCGGCGGCCACCATTTCCTCATCCTGCCCTCCCCCGGCAGAGGCCGCCTCCGCCTGCGCGCGCAGGCGAATGCCCTCGGCCAGAATGTTCAACGCGGCCACGAGGTCGCGGTCGTGGTGCTCCCCGCAAGACGGGCAATCCCACTCCCGCACCCGCAGCGGCACCGTCCCGTTCCGCCACCCGCAACACGGGCACAACCGGGAGGAGGGAAACCAGCGGCCCACCGCGATGACCGTCCGCCCGTAGCGGGCCGCCTTCCCACCCAGCAGAGCACGGAACGCACCCCAAGACGCGTCGTTCACCGATTTGGCCAGCCGACCGCGGGCCAGACCCCGCACCGCCAGATCCTCGATCGCCACCGTTTGGTTTTCACGGATGATCGATGTGCTGGTCTGGTGCAGGAAATCCCGGCGCGCGTCGCTCACCTTGGCGTGCTGGCGGGCCACCGCGATCCGCGCCTTCTCCCGGTTCTTTGATCCCTTCCGCTTGCGCGACAGCGCCCGCTGCAGCCGGGCCAGCCGTTTGGCCCGGCGGCGCAGCCACCGCGGATTGGCGATCTTCGTGCCATCCGACAAGACCGCATAATGAGTCAAACCCAGATCGATCCCGATCTCGGCCTCCGCCTCGGGCAGCACCTGCCCGGCATCCTCGACCTCGATCACGAACGAGGCGAAACAGCGGCCCGCCGCATCCTGGACGACCGTGACCGACGACGGGACCGCCGGCAGCTCCCGCGACCAGCGCACCTCGATCTTCCCGATCTTGGCCAGGTACAGCGTCCCGTCGCCGGGCAGGCGGAAGGCGGTACGGGTGAACCGGGCCGCCTGACGCCGATCCCGGCGCGACTTGAACACCGGCAACCCCATCCGCCGACCCTTACGCCTCCCGCTCACCGAGTCGAAGAAATTCTGGTACGCCTGATCCAGGTCACGCAGCACCTGCTGGAGCGGGACCGGGGACACCTCACCCAGCCACTCCCGCTCCGGCGTCCGCTTCGCCGCGGTGATACAGATCTTCTGCAGGTCCCCGCCACCGATCCACGGCAGCCCGGCCTTACGCGCCGCCTTGCGCATCGCCAGCGCGTCATTCCACACCACCCGGACACACCCGAACAACCGTGCCAGCGCCTGACGCTGGGAGGGGTCGGGGTAGATCCGGAAGTTGTAGCGCAGCCTCACCCCGGGCCTCCCCCCGTCACACCCAACCCGCCACTACGCCGGACACACACGGTCACGACTCGAACACACTAGCGCATGACTTGGGGCAGCGGGAGCCGAACACCGGCACCACAGGCACCGTGCAGGCACACAACCACCGCGCTTGACCTCCATCCGGTCCCCGTGACCGCATATCGGCGAAATGTCTCCCACGACGACGGCGCCGCTGCGCCGCCGAGAGGACATCATGATCGAGTATGCGGCGGGCGAGGCAGGCGTGGCTCGGATCCGAGCCACGCGAGTTCAACGCCGACCACGACCACAGGCGACCACCCACCGCTCGTGGCCCACCCGCCCAAGGGGCCGTCTCCGAACCGGTCAACGACCTCAACGACGACGGCTGACCCTGCCGGTGAACTCCTGTGCGGCCGCAGGAACCCGCACGCATGGGTATCGCCAGGTCGCCGTCCTATTGCGCTGTCCCCAGCCACGTCCTGGAACGGCGGCGCCCGCTCTCGATCAACAGGCAACACATCCAACACCAGGGCCGCCCAACCCGAACGGTCCCGGGGTCACGCTCCGTGCTCCTGGATGCCCCACCTACAGCGGGCCATCGCCATCCCCTGACGGGGACCGCATTCATCCCCGCCTGAAGCTGAGATACCCCGTTGGCGAAGTAGATCAGAAAGAAACGGCCCCGTGATCACCAATGTGATCAGGGGACCTTTCACGTGTTGGGGGCCGTGTGCCTGGCCAGCTTCACCGCTGAGACCACCAACACGCCCGCGAGGATGGGGATGAGGACCAGGACCGGGATGACACCTAGCAGTAGCCCCAGCAGGGCGCCGGCGAAGCGGAGGTTAGCGCCCAGACGGAGAAGCTGCCGTCGCGGCTGTAGCGGGCGAAGGCCACGAGCATGGTGGGCAGCGAGACCAGCAAGGACAGGCTGCCTGCGGTCTTGATGTCCACGGAGTAGAGCAGCACGATCGTGGGGATCAGGAGTTCGCCGCCGGCAACGCCCATGATGGCCGCGACCACGCCGATGCCGAACCCGGCCGTGACCCCCGGGCCAGGAAGAGCGCGCCGCGCGCGACGGTATCCCGCCTGCGGCGCTCGCCGTTGACGCGGGCCCCGGCCCTTTCCAGGCTGGGGTCCGCACCATGAGTCACCGGCAGATCATGTCCACACTGGCTTCCCACCAGTGGCTACCGTTCTGCTGGTTGAACCGTTCCCAAATGATGGTGCTCCCGTCGATGAGTTCACAGTTGTACTGACGCTCCCCGGCGGCCATGGTTTCGACGTCGTCGATCGCTCGGCTGACGGCGTATTCGGCGGACACCGCGCTCCATCCGAAGCCGTTCCACATCATGCCCTCGCTGGCCATGGCCGGCGCGGCGGCCGCGAAAAGTATCGCGGCCGTGCCCGTGGCGATTAAGGCGCCCCGAGTTCTGCGTCTCGTTGCTCGTGAAATCATCGCAAGTCCCATCCTTTTCCTACTCCCGTAGTGGCACCACGGGGATGCGGTTGATTCTTCAAGCAGATATACGTGGCTGCGATGGCCAAAGGTTTCAACGCCCAGCGGGCAAGTTCGTCCGCCTCCCAAAGCGGTGACCCCACGTGCCCCCTGGAACAGCGATCAAATGCGGGGCGTCGGTGTCGCAAGCCTCGGTGAGGTGAACCTTGTAGCCGTCCCAGTGCGAGTCGCGCTTGGTTCCGGATCGGGCGTCGCCGTCGTACGGCGAGATCTGGCGGATCATGCCTGGCGGCTGCTCGTCAGGCGTTCGCCAGCGCAGTTGATCGTCGATGGTGACGTACTGCTGGATCCATACATGGCGCAGCGTCTGCACCGCCGGGATGTTGCGCAGCAAGCCAGGAGCGGCTGGCGAGTACACCGCGCGCAGGACGCCGTTCCCATCGGCGCCGATCTCGTGGCCGAGCTGGATGCGCTCAGCCTTGTTCTTCGGCAGTCGATAGTCCTCGACGCGGACCTCATACCGCTCGAACCATCCGGATTCGGCCTGGGCCAGCAGCCAGTCCGGTGCTGCGGCGGCCAGCGCGTTGAGCGCGGCGCGCACCGTTTCATGCACCTGCTCCAGCCGATTCATCGTGCGCATGGCCATGAGCACATGGGTGGAGTCAGTTCGCTGCCGACCTCCAGCTCGAAGCAGCCCGGCGGTTCCGGCACGCTCCAGGATCGTGTCGAGCAGGCTTTGCTCAAGCGATCCCGCGATCAGGCGATCTCGGAACTCACTGAGCACCGAGTAGTCAAAGCCGACGTCGGTCAGCTCTAACCCGAGCGCGTACTTCCAGTCGATCCGCGCTCGCACGGCCTCAGCCGCCTGCCGGTCCAACAGACCCTCGCCGAACTGCAGGATCGACACCAGCGCCAGCCGAGCTGGAGACAGCGCCGGACGGCCACGGGCGGAAACGCCGCAGCGAAGTCCCCGTCCTCGAACAGGACACCAACGCATCTCGGATACGGATCGCCAGGCTGCCTTTCGGGAAAGCTGCCCGAGCTACCGCCAGGGTTCCCGCCGGGATCTGATCTGGACCAATCGAACGCAGCGACACCCACGACTCCATCCGCGAGCAGGAACGACAATAGCGGCCTCATGATCACAGACGTGAACATGAGGCCACTGCTTTTGATCTACTTCGCCAACGGTGTCAAGCTGAAGGACGGAGCCTTCTGCGGCTTTTCGATAACGGCGAAGCCGGGCGAGAAGTTCGTGGTACGGATTTCGGCGGGTGGACCCGCGACGAGGTTGCCGAGGGGATGTCAACGGACGTGTGTCAGGGCGTCCCAGACGTTCTCTGCTTCGGTGACGTCGAAGCCGGGTGAGAAATTCGTGGTGCGGATTCCGGTGGGGCGGACTGCCACGAGATCGCCGCGGCTGGGGGCGGGGTTGAGTTTGAGGGTGTCTTCCACGAGTGAGCCGGTGGGGACCAGAGCTCGGGTGAAGCCGAGGCGGGCGGCTTCGGCGAGGCGGCGGCGGACGTCTCGGACTGGGCGGAGCTCACCGGCCAGGCCGACTTCGCCCAGGGCGACCAGGCCGTGCGGGAGCGGTTCGTCGCCGGCCGCGCTGACCACCGAGAGCAGCAGGGCGAGATCGACGGCGGGGTCGGTGAGTCTGATGCCGCCGACGGTCGCGGTGAACACGTCGCATTTGCCGATCTTGGCGTTCAGGCGGCGTTCCATGACGGCTAAAACCATGGCCACTCGGTACGAGTCGAGCCCGGAGGACGTCCGGCGGGGTTGCGGGGCTTCGGTCGGGCCGACGAGGGCCTGGAGTTCGGCGGGGATCGGGCGGGTGCCTTCGATGGTGACGGTGACGCAGGTGCCGGGGACCGGTTCCGGGTGGCGGGAGATGAACAGGCCGCTGGGGTCGGTGATACCGGTGATACCGCGTTCGTGCAGGTCGAAGCAGCCGACTTCCTCGATCGGGCCGAACCTGTTCTTGATCGCGCGAACCATTCTGAGGCGTGAGTTACGGTCGCCTTCGAAGTGGAGCACGACGTCGACCAGGTGCTCCAGGACGCGGGGGCCGGCGATTGAGCCGTCCTTGGTCACGTGGCCGACCAGGACGGTGGACATGCCGCGTTCCTTGGCCAACCGGGTCAGGTTGGCGGCCACTTCGCGGACCTGCGTCACGCCGCCGGGCACGCCGGTGGCGTCGGCGGATCCGATGGTCTGCACGGAGTCGACGATCAGCAACCGAGGCTGAACCTTCTCGACATGAGTGACAAGGGCTCCCAAATCGGTCTCGGCGGCCAGATAAAGCTGGTCCTCCACGGCACCAATCCGGTCAGCCCGCATCCGGACCTGGGACGCCGACTCCTCGCCCGTCACATACAGAACCGTGTCGTGCTGGGCGGTCCTGGCAGCGGCTTCCAGCAGCAGAGTTGACTTGCCGATCCCAGGCTCCCCAGCCAGCAACACCACCGCACCCGGCACCAGACCACCGCCAAGCACCCGATCCAGCTCGCCCACCCCGGTCGGCCGCGCATGCGCGACCTCAGCCTTCACCTGCCCAATCGGCACGGCCGGCGCCGAAACCGCACCACCCCTGACCACATTGACGCCCTGCCTGGCCCCCGCCTCCTCAACCGTCCCCCAGGCCTGACACTCCCCACAGCGCCCCACCCATTTGGCGGCCACCCAGCCACACTCGCCACACCGATACGAAGGCTTCCCAGCTTTACTCACGCCCGGAGGCTACCGGCCGCGACCGACATTCCCACCCCCCGCTCAGAAGAGGCGCCAGCGGAGGATGGTTGGGTAGGGGACTTCCAGGCCCGGGATCTCTCTGATGGCGCGTGCTGACACTCCCGGGGTGAACTCGATTCGGAGGACCGCTTCGAGGTCGGCGCGGCGGGTGAACACCATGCGGGGGTCGAGTTCGGCTCGTTGCCAGCCCTGCCGGGACCAGAAATCTTCCACCGTTCGCGCCGAATATGTCGGCACCGTCGCTCGAAACCATGCCCCGAAGGATCCGCGGGACCCGTCCAGGTCGACCATGAACGCGGCTCCGCCGCGCCGTACGGCCCTGGAAAGCTCTTTCAGACCCGGTTCGCAGCCGGGCCCGAAGAAGTACGCCCAGCGGGCCACGGCCACGTCCACGGACGCGTCAGGGACGGGGAGCGCCTGCGCGGTGGCCACGTGGACGGCCACGTTTCGCAGCTGGGAGCATCGGCGGGAGGCTAGGGCGGCCAGGTCGGGGTGGGGCTCGACGCCGATTACCTGAGCAGCGGACGACGCGTACACGGGCAGGTGGTAGCCCGTGCCGCAGCCGATGTCGAGGACGGTGGCAGACTCCCAGGGGCGTACCGCGCGGATGGCCGTGTCGATCACGCCGTCGGGGTCGACCGCGCGGTTCTCCAGCTCGTAGATCTTGGGGTTGTGCCAGATGTTCGGGCTCGGTACGGCGCCCTTCGGAATGCGCGGCATCGCACCACGATAGGCGGCTAGCCCGCCACGGCGGTTCGCTCGCTTAGTCTGGAATGGTGAGCGAGCGAGCGAGCGAGCGTCCGGGTGGGGAGCCGGGGATGAGCCCCGGCGAGCGGACCTACATCGGTGGAGACGACCCCGCGGACGGTGTCCAGCGGGGGGACGCGCGGGTCCCCAACCCCCAGGCGGACGGTGTCCGGCGGGAAGTTGTACGCGTCCCCAATGCCAAGATCGCGCTGTCGACCGCGTCGGTCTACCCCGAACGAACGCCGGACGCGTTCGAGCTCGCGGCGCGGCTCGGCTACGACGGTGTTGAGATCATGGTGGGGCAGGATCCGGTCAGCCAGGACGTCGAAGTCCTGGAGCGGCTGCGGGATCATTATGAGCTGCCCATTCTGGCCGTGCACGCGCCCTGCCTGCTGGTCACCCAGCGGGTGTGGGGGCGCGATCCGTGGGCCAAGCTGGAGCGGGCCAGGGACGCGGCGCAGCGGCTGGGGGCGCAGACGGTGGTGGTGCATCCGCCGTTCCGCTGGCAGCGGGACTACGCCCGGGACTTCGAGGTCGGGCTGGCCAGGATGCGGGAGGAGACCGACATCGTGTTCGCGGTGGAGAACATGTTCCCGCTTCGGGCCCGGGGCAACGAGGTCGTGCCGTACGCGCCGGACTGGAATCCGGTCGATCACGACTTTCCGCAGGTGACCCTGGATCTGTCGCACACGGCGGTGTCGGGGTCCGACGCCATGGAGATGGCGGCCAAGCTGGGGGATCGCCTCGCCCACCTGCACCTGGCCGACGGGACCGGGATCACCAACAAGGACGAGCATCTGGTGCCTGGCCGGGGGAACCAGCCGTGCGCGCAGATGCTGGAGCGGCTGGCGAACGCGGGCTATGGTGGTCTGATCGTGCTGGAGATCAACACGAGGAAGGCGGTCGGCCGGACCGAGCGGATCGACGATCTGGCCGAGGCGCTGGCCTTCGCCCGGCTCCACTTCGCCGCCTCCTCCGCGAAGAGATGAGCCACGGCGAGAGATGAGCCACCAGGTCTTCGACGTCGACCGGGTGGCGGAGGCGTATGACGCCGCGCGCCCGGAATATCCGCCTGCCCTCTACGCGGCGCTGACCGAACTGTCCGGCATCCGGTTCGAGGGCGCGTTCGCCGTCGACGTCGGCGCCGGCACCGGGATCTCGACGCGTGGGCTGCTGGATCGCGGCGTCCGGGTCGTCGCGGTGGACCGCGCCGCCCGGATGCTCGCCTTCCTCCGCTCCCGTACGGCCGGCGCCGCCCTGCTCGCCGACGGCAACGCGCTCCCGCTCCGGGACGGCCTGGCCGACCTGGTGACGTACGCCCAGTCCTGGCACTGGCTGGACCGTACGGTCTCGATCGCCGAGGCGATCCGGGTGGTCCGCCCGGGCGGCGCGGTGGCGGGCTGGTGGAACACGGTGGACGCGCGCAAGGCCGACTGGCTGGCCGCCTTCCAGGTGAGACTGGCGGACCTGCCGGGCTATACCGGTCCCGCGCAGCCGGGCTGGAGCATGCCGCCGATCGGGGCCGCGATGGCCGCTGCGGGGCTCCAGGTTTCCGAGACCTGGGTGTACTGGACGCGCCGGATCCGGGTGGAGGATTTCCTGACCGATCTGCGTTCGCACTCGTACGTGGCGTCGATGCCGGAAGCCGCCGCCGACGAACTGCTGGACCGGGAGCGCGGCGAGATCCTCCGCGTCTTCCCGGACGGCGAGATGATCATCCCAATGCGGGTATACCTGGCGGTCGGTGTGAAACCTCTCACCCACCGGGCAGTCCCCGCGCTCACCGAACCCGCGGGCCTCCAGGAGCTCAAGCAACTGGCCGTGGGCCTGTCGGAGGGCGCGTGAGCGAACGATCCGGCGGAAGGCATATGGTCGAGCCCACCAAGCCCAGACATCCGCGGGAGCGTAAGCAGGCGAAGAGCATATGAGCGAGTCACGCGGCCCCGGGCGTCGTCCCGGGCGTCGTCCCGGTGTTTCCGACACGCGCGGCCAGATCCTCACCGCCGCCCGTGCGATCTTCGCCGAGAAGGGTTTCGACAAGGCGACCATCCGCGGCATCGCCCGCGCGGCCGGCGTCGATCCCGCGCTCGTGCACCACTACTTCGACACCAAAGAGGGCGTCTTCGTCGCCGCCATGCGGCTCCCCTTCGATCCCGCCGTGGTCGTCCCCGTTCTGGTCACCGGACCCCGCGAGCAGGTGGGCGAGCGCCTGGTGCGCTTCATCCTCACCCTCACCGCCGATCCGAAGGCCCGCGAGCCGGTCCTCGCCCTGATCCGGTCGGCCGTCTCCAACGACCAGGCCGTCGCGATGGTCCGCGAGTTCATGGTGGAGGCCATGCTGGGCCGGGTGGGTGCCGCCCTCGGCGTCCCCCTGCTGCGGCTGGAGGCCGTGTTCGCCCAGATGTTCGGCCTGGTTATGGCCCGCCATATTATCCGGATGGAACCGATGGCCTCGGCCGACCCGGAGGAGCTCATCGCCCTGGTCGGGCCGATCATCCAGCGTTACGTCGACCCCTGAGCAATCGCTACAGAGCATTGTTCTATGGTGGTCACGTGTCGGAGATGGAGGAGCCATGCTGCTGGTAGCGATTATCGGGCTGGTCATGACGGTGGCGGTGGTCGCCCTGGCGGCCCGTCGGGTGCTGTTCCTCTACCGGCTGGCCACCGTCGGCCAGCCCGCCCCCCAGCGGATCGAGTACGCGAGGAAGAACGCGGGCGCCGAACTGAAAGCCCAACTGGTCGAGGTATTCGGTCAGAAGAAACTGCTCAAGTGGACGCCTTCGGGCGTGGCGCACTTTTTCGTCATGTGGGCGTTCATCATCCTGCTGACCGTCTATATCGAGGCGTACGGCGCGATCATCCAGGGCGCCATCACCGGTCGCCCCAACTTCCACATCCCGTTGATCGGGACCTGGCCGGTGCTGGGCTTCCTGCAGGATCTCATCGCGCTGGCCTGCGTGGTTGGCCTGATCGCCTTCGCGGCCATCCGGGTCAGGAACGCGCCGACGAAGCTCGGCCGCGAGTCCCGGTTCTCCGGCTCCCACCTGGGCGGCGCCTGGCTCATCCTTTTCATGATCTTCAACGTGATCTGGACGCTGTTCCTGGCCCGCGCCGCCGCTGTCAAGACCGGCAACTTCCCGTACGAGTCGGGCGCCTTCTTCACCCACGCCGTGGCGAAGATCCTGCCGTCCAGCCAGCTGCTGGAAGAGATCGCGCTGCTGCTGCACATCGGCGTCATGCTGGTGTTCCTGCTGATCGTGGTGCATTCCAAGCACCTGCACATCTTCACCGCGCCGCTGAACGTGCTGTTCTCGCGTCGCCCCGACGGTCTGGGCCCGGCCCAGGAGATGCGCAGCGGCGGCAAGGTGCTGGACTTCGAGGAGGCCGACCCGGAGACCGACGTGTTCGGCCGGGGCACGCTGACCGATGCCACCTGGAAGGACTTTCTGGACTTCTACACCTGCACCGAGTGCGGGCGTTGCCAGTCTCAGTGCCCGGCGTGGATCACCGACAAGCCGCTCTCGCCGAAGATGCTCATCCTGGACCAGCGGGATCACGCCTTCAAGATCGCGCCGTACCTGCTGATGAGCGAGGAGCAGCGTTCCCACCAGGGTGAGGACGTGCTGGCTCTGCTGGACAAGCCGCTGGTCGGGGTGGACGGGGTGATCCACCCGGACGTGCTGTGGTCGTGCACCAACTGCGGCGCGTGTGTGGAGCAGTGCCCGGTGGACATCGAGCACATCGACCACATCCTGGACATGCGCCGCTACCAGGTCATGATCGAGTCCTCGTTCCCGTCCGAGGCGGGGGTGATGCTGAAGAACCTGGAGAACAAGGGCAACCCGTGGGGCATGCCGGAGATGAAGCGGGCCGAGTGGGTGGCCGAGCTCGACTTCGAGGTCGAGATCGTCGAGGAGAAGATGCCGGCGGACGCCGAGTACCTGTTCTGGGTCGGCTGCGCGGGCGCGCTGGAGGACCGGGCGAAGAAGACCACCAAGGCGGTGGCCGAGCTGTTGCACATCGCGGGGGTGAAGTTCGCGGTGCTGGGCCCGATGGAGGCCTGCACCGGTGATCCGGCGCGGCGGCTGGGCATGGAGTTCCTGTTCAACATGCTGGCCCAGCAGAACATCGAGACGCTGAACGAGGCCGGGGTCAAGAAGATCGTGGCCACCTGCCCGCACTGCTTCAACACCCTGGCCAACGAGTACCCGCAGCTCGGCGGGACTTATGAGGTCGTGCACCACACCCAGCTGCTGGCCCACCTGGTCGACACCGGCAGGCTCACCCCGATCACGCCGATCGAGGAGAAGATCACCTACCACGACCCGTGCTTCCTGGGCCGCCACAACAAGGTCTACGCCCAGCCGCGCGACATCATGGCCAAGGTGCCGGGCGTGCAGACCCAGGAGATGCACCGCTGCAAGGACCGCGGCTTCTGCTGCGGCGCGGGCGGCGCCCGCATGTGGATGGAAGAGCGCATCGGCAAGCGCATCAACACCGAACGCGTGGACGAGGCCCTCACCACCGACCCGGACACCGTCTCCACCGCCTGCCCGTTCTGCCTGGTCATGCTCGGCGACGCCATCAACGAGAAGAAGAACACCGGCGCCGCCAAGAGCAGCCTGGAAGTCGTGGACGTGGCCCAACTCCTGATCAAGTCGGTAAAGTCCGAAGGGTAATCGCCGCATCGTTAGTCGTATGTCGCGGCCAAGCCCGCCGATCCGGAGGATCGGCCAATGTCACAGCACCACAAAAAGCTTTCTCCACATAACGGGAAAATCACGGTAACCTCAACGTTGGCTCAATCAACGGGGAGGGGGCTGAAAGTGGGTGTGGTCGTCACTGATGCTGAGGTAACCCTGGCGGACGTCCTCTCCCTGAAGATGGCCATCCAAGAACCCTTGGCGGCGGGAACCCAGCTCGTGCTTCGGCACCGGGGGAGCGGGGCGGAACGGCGGGTGATGCTCGGCACGCCGGGTCGGCGTGCCCGGGAGGCCAGTGTGGCCGTCTCGCTCGGTCCGCTCGCGTTATTGCCCGGCCGCTGGGACGCGTACCTGCAGCAGGATGGCCCGCGCACTCGGATGCAGAGCGTGGATCCGGGTTTCTCGCTGGACCGCCTCGACGCGTACGCGCTGGGTCGCCGGACGATGGCCTACCGCGCCTACCGGACCCGCAACGGCTTCCTGGCCATCAAGATCGCCGAAGCCGCGCCGGTCGCGGATGTGCGGGCGGTCTGGTTCCGGGAAGGTCGTTTCGAGGTGACCGGGCTGCTCGCGTACACCGGCCTGATCGACGACGACCAGCATCACACCGCCCGGCTGGCGCTGCGCCACAGCGACGCTCAGGTGATCGCCACCGCGACCGTTCAGGGCGTGCGGTTCCATGCCGCGCTCTCGCTGTGCGACGTGCTGGCCGCCACGCCCGACTCGCAGGGCGTCTGGGAGCCCTCGCTGGAGGTCGAAGGGGTGGACGAGCCGCTGGCGCTCGGCGCGAGCCTGGACGACGTGGAGGGCAAACGCCGCAGGGTGCACTATCCGGCCACCCGCATCGACGGCGTGCCGATTAAACCCAGTTTCACCGCCGACGACCAGCTGCGCCTCGAAGTCGGCCCGGGGATGAGCGCGGCGTGAAGATCACGTTCCTGATGCCCTCCGCCTACGGGATGCGCGGTGACGTCCGGGCCACGCTCAACCTGGCCGCCGCCCTCGCGGAGCGCCAGGACGTCGAGATCATCAGCGTCAAGCGCACCAGGGACGCGCCGTTCTTCCCGATCGACGGCCGGATCAGGCTGCGCTGGCTGGTCGACGCCCGCCCCGGCCCGCACCTGCTGCCACGCGGCCAGGTCCGTACCGAGGTGGCCCTCTGGCGGGCCATCCGCGCCGTCCGCGCCGACGTCCTGATCACCGCCCGCCCGGGCCTGAGCGTGCAGTCCGCCCGGTACGCCCCGCGCGAGACCATCAGAATCGCCCGCGAATGGACCAGACCGGCCGTCCCTGGACCGGTCCGCCGGTTCTATCCCCGCCTGGACGCCGTGGTCACCAACACCGAGACCGGGCGCGACGAGTGGTCCCGCCTGCTCGACGACGAGCTCTCCGTGCACGCCATCCCCGACGCCCTCCCGGCGGGCCCCTGGCCACGTTCCAGGATGGACAACCGCATCATCAGCGCGGGCGGGCGCTGGGTCGCCCCCAAAGCCTTCGACCGGCTGGTACGGGCCTTCGCCGTGGTCGCCGACAAGCGCCCCGACTGGCGGCTGCGCCTCTACGGCGCCGGCTCGGAGGAGAAGCGCCTGCGCGCCCTGGTCGCCGAGCTGAGCCTGCACAACCACGTCTACTTCATGGGCACCACCCCCGATCTGCCCGGCGAGTTCGCCAAGGCGTCGATCGTGGCGGTGCCGTCCCGGCACGAGGTGCTCGGCATGACCGTGGTCGAGGCGCTCGGCTGCGGCGTCCCCGTCGTCGGATTCGACGGCCCGCGCGGCCTGAGCGAGTTCGTACGCCCCGGCAGGGACAGCGTCCTGGTCCAGCAGGGGGCCGGCGAGACAGAGGCGTACGCGGCCGCCCT
Organism: Acrocarpospora sp. B8E8; assembly: GCF_039871605.1. Taxonomy (NCBI): domain Bacteria; kingdom Bacillati; phylum Actinomycetota; class Actinomycetes; order Streptosporangiales; family Streptosporangiaceae; genus Acrocarpospora; species Acrocarpospora sp. B8E8. The sequence goes on from NZ_JBDPLV010000034.1 coordinate 46,682, forward strand.
GCTGTCCTTGGTGGACGATGAGCGGCGCCGAATGACCCTCGCCGCCGGTGCCCTGGAGTCGGCCGCCGCACACGCCGCCCCCGCCGTCGCGGCCCGCTGGCAAGAACTGATGTTCGGCCTACGTTCCCGGGTGTGATACAAGCACGGACTAGTTCCCTGGCTTGGCCGCGCCTGTGTCTGGACTGAGGAACGCAGGTCGCGGAGCGGCCGGAGTGACGAGGGAAGACGCAGGCTGAGGGCGGCCAAGCCCGCCGTGCCGGAGGCGCGGCCATGAATACAGCCCAAAAAACTATCCCGGACCCCTTAGGGAGTCCGGGATCAGTTCCGTCAGTGACTTCAGCGGCTCGCTGAAGTCCGCAACCCGAGCGCGTTGTCGAGCTCCTCCAAGGTCAGTCGGTCATCCGTGTAGTTCACGGCCGCCAGCACCTCGGCGTAGAGCGCGATCTCGTCCAACGCGACACGGTCATGGACCCGAGAGTCCAGGTCGTCGTGCCCCACCGCGCTGTCCTTCCTTCCGCAGCCCACACCCACTTCGAGGTTACGTCCGTGTGTCTTGGTGCGACATGGCCCATCGGGACCATTCCTGACGCCGGGCGTCCCTCCACTGACCATTTCCCGGATTCTGAGATCACAATTCGGTCAATTCTCCGAGGTCACGGGGATGGTATTGCTAAAGGATGAAATATCCCTATTTGTGGGGTAAGAGTGACCTATCTGTTAGGTGGAGTAGAGCCAGTCGGAAGTGGTCTCAGTGACCCGTTTGCGCGGCGTGGTGGTGGGCTCCAGCGGCAAGTCGTCGCGGTTGTGGACGAGGCACTGGCCGACCGCGGCGGAGACCGGGAATCCGGTCGGCGGCGGGGTCGCTCCGGCCAGCTCACACCAGGCCAGACCGGTCGCGTAGGCCGCGCCGAGGAACGCCGCGGCGGTGGACCGGTCCGGAGGCGTCAGGCCCTCAGGGAGGCGGCCGTCGACCGGCCAGCACCCCCGCAGCGGATGCCCGGGCTCGGCCAGCGTGACGTACATCGCCTGCCTGATCCCGTCATCCATCCATGGATACAAATATGTCACCGCATCGGTAGTCACCGACGCCACATCCGCGGCCAGCAAACTGGCCGCCACCGCCCGGGGATCGGCCCCCGAATCCGCGGTATACGCCAGCGCCTCCACCAGGTCGTAGAAGACATGCCGGAAATGATCGCCCGGCGACACCTCCGACAGCGCGGCCGGCGCCAGATTGGGCGGGCAGCGCAGCAGCCAGCTGTGCGCCACGGCCCCCGACTGCAGCGCGGTGTGGTCCAGCCAGGGCTGGTTCAGCACCTGCTCGATCATGGCGATCAGCGCGCTCGCCCGGGGCCGGAACCGGGCGTCGGCGCGCAGCACCTTGGCCGTCCGCGCCATCAGGGCGGCCAGGCGCAACCCCGCGTCGGGGAACCCGGACCGGCAGCGCTCGGCGTACAGCTCGACCAGGTCGGCCAGACCGACCGGGGGCAGCCAGCGCACGAACTCGTCCCCGGGCAGCGGGCGCGCCAGGAACTCCCCGAACATCGACAGCATGACCTCGTTGCCGTCGAACGCGGGGGCGTACGCGCACCACATGACCGTGCCCCACACCGCCGCCACCGTGCTGGCCACCTCGTCGGCGAACACCTGCCGGAACGGGCCGCCGGTGAGCGGGAACTCCTCCCGGCGCAGACCGCGATGGGTAATGATCAGGTCCCGGACGCGCTCGGTCACCTCGTTCGGCACGTCGGGCCCTACGAAGGCCTGCGTCGAGCCACGATCGACGGAGAAGTCAGGACCGGTGGGGACCACCCAGTAGGGGATGGGCACGGTGACCGGCCGGGTGGACGCGCGCACGGGCAGGCTGGCCGGGGGAGCCGACAGGTGCCACTGGCCGTCCGGATCCAGGCGATACCACCGGGCGTACGCGCCGAACAGCCAGCAGACGCCGTCCTGGGTCGCGAGGGCTCGGCGGGAGATGGCGTCGGCCCGGGTCCGGGTGGGCGTCAGCGGCCATCGTGGGTCGGCCACCATGGCACGCACATCGCGCTCCATGGCGGCGAAGCCGTCCCACTGCACCCCGTAATCCACGGTGCCATGGTAGAACTTCCGCCCCGCTTTTCCTGTTCCAATATCTGGACGAACCCTGGCCCAAGGCGTGAATCTTTCACCTCGCTGACCTGCGGGAACGCCGGGGACCTGGGATTCGTCGGCGTTACGCTCTTGGCATGGTCCGCCGCCATCTACTTCCATGTCCTTCGTGACCGAGACCCGGCAGGACATGGCCGTATCAGAATCTGAGACGGCGCCGCCGCGCCCGCTGCCCAGGTGGCTGGGTTCGGCCTCCGATCGGGCCGCGCTGCTGGTGTGGTTCTTCTGGCACGTCGGGACGTACATCTACATGGTCCTGGCCGCGCCCGGGCGGACCGAGGCGCCGATGCTGGACCGCCTCACGCCCTGGGACGCCGACAACTTCATCATCATCGCCGAGTGGGGTTATGACGGCTCGCCCGGGATGACCGACGCGCCCAAGCTGGCCGCGTTCTTCCCGGGGCTGCCCTTCGTGCTGCGGATCCTGCACTGGGTGATCGAGGACTGGAGCCTGGCCATCGTGCTGGTCTCGCTGGTGGCCAGCGCGGTGGTGGCCGTGGCGCTGTCGCGCCTCAGCGACAGCTACCGGGAGGGCACCGGCACCTGGACGGTCATCGCGTTCTTCCTGAGCCCGTTCGCGGTGTTCCTGCTCGCCGGCTACTCCGAGGCGCCCTTCCTGGCGCTGGCCATTCCCGCCTGGCTGCTGGCGCGGCGCGGGAAGTGGGAGCAGGCGATGGTGGTCGCGGCCCTGGCCTCCTCTATCCGGATTTCTGGGCTTTTCCTGGCCCTGGGCCTCGCCGTGATGTTCCTGACCGCCGAGAACGGCTTGCGGGCCCGCGGCTGGCGCACGCTGCCGTGGCTGGTCGTCCCGGGACTGCCGGTGGTGGCGTACATGGTGTTCCAGTGGACGCGTACGGGCGACTGGATGGAGTGGAAGAACGTCGAGGCCGAGTACTGGGGGCGGTATGCGGAGCACCCGTGGCAGACGCTCCTCAACACCTGGAACCGGTCGCTGGAAGAGGGCGCGCTGCAGACCTCCTACCGGGAGGAGATCCTGGCCGCGGCCGTCCTGGTGGCGCTGATCGTCTGGCAGCTGGTGCGGCGGCGATGGGCGGAGTCCGCCTACCTCGTCCCGCAGGCGGTGGCGCTGCTGGCGATGTCCTCGTTCTACATGTCGGTGGGCAGGGCTTCGCTGCTGTGGTGGCCGCTGTACATCGCCGTCGGGCTGACCGGTGCGCGCCGACCGTGGGTCTTCATGCTGTACGTCGGCATAGCCGCACCGGTCATGGCCATCAATGTCGGAAATTTCACCACCGGGGCATGGGTCGGCTAGCGCGGTGCCTTTCTGCCTTCGCCATGTAGCGTGACGGGGTTTCGGCGAAGGACGCCCGGTCGGCCTCGGTGAGCTCGCGGATCACCCGGCCGGGCACGCCCGCCACCAGCACACCCTCGGGGATCTTGGCGCCGGGCGGGACCAGCGCTCCGGCGGCCACCAGCGTTCCCGCGCCGACCCGCGCGCCGCCGAGCACGATCGCGCCGATGCCGATCAGCGCGCCCGACTCCACGTGCGCGCCGTGCACGGTCGCCTTGTGGCCCACGCTCACCCGCTCCTCCAGGATCGCCGGTTCGCCCGGGTCGGCGTGCAGGCAGCACAGGTCCTGGATGTTGCACTCGGCGCCCACCTCGATGCGCTCGTCGTCGCCGCGGAGCACCGAGCCGTACCAGATATTCGCGGACCTGCCGATCCGCACCTGGCCGACCACCACCACGCCGGGGGCGAGCCAGGCCGTTGGATCGATTGAAGGGGTGTCGTCATGGTCAAGAGCTGCGATAAAGGGCATGCCGTCCATGATTCCACGCGCCGTTACACGTCCGACACGGCCCGTGTCGGATATTTCCGCAAGCAGCTGGGGCGTTCAGGTTGCGATGCGGGTCGGATAGCAGGAAAGTCGTGTCCTGACGTGTCGTTCCGCCTTTCGACTCCCCAGGGCCCTCCATGACGAACCAGACCGATAATTTCCCCGACCTCATGAGCGACGACTCCTTCGAAGTCGTCATGCGTGGCTACAGCCGTCGCCAGGTCCACGACTACATGATCCGCAGCCGCAACCAGATCCGCGACCTCGAAGAACGCCTGGCCCGGACGATCGACCAGGCCGAGCAGAGCCGGCTGGAGCTGGCCGACGCGCGGCGCAAGCTGACGGAGTCCCCGCAGAACCCGGACGAGCTGGGCGAGCGGCTCAGCCAGATCCTCAAGCTGGCGCACGAGGAGGCCGCCGCCAACAAGGAGGCCTCCCAGAACGACGCCTCCAAGGTCAGGGACCAGGCCGCCGCCGAGGCCGAGCGGCTGGTGAACGCCGCGCGCGAGCAGGCGGAGTCGATCAGGACCGCCGCCCAGGAGGAGGCCGAGCGCCGCATCCACGACGCGACCGCCTCAGCCGAGCGGTTGCTCTCCCAGGCCGGGGCCGAGGCGGAGGAGAAGGTGGCCACCGCCAGCGCCGAGGCCGAGGAGACCCTGCGGGACGCCCGCGCCGAGGCCGACCGCCGGGTGACCGCGGCCAAGCTGGAGTCCGAGCGCCTGGTGTCGGACGCACAGTCGGTGTCCACCGCCACGCTCACCTCCGCGCAGCGCCGGGCCACCACGCTGGACGAGCACACCGGCCGCCGGGTGGTCTACCTCACCGACACCCACACCGAGGTGGTGCGCCGCCTCAACGAGATCGGCGTGGTCCTCGGCGACCTGCTGCAGCGCGAGTCCAGCGCGGGCCCGCTGATCGACGAGGCCTCGGTGCTGCCGCCCGCTCCTTCGGTGGAGGAGGGCTTCGAGGAGGACTTCTCGGGCGAGGGCTTCAACGACGAGGGCTTCAACGAGCAGGAGGAGGAGGCCGCGGTCTCGACCAACCCCGTGCGGCCGGTGGGACCCGCGCCGGAGCAGGCCCCCGAGGCGGTCCGCCCGGAGCCGGCCCAGTCCGCCCGCGTGCTCGACGACATGCCGCAGGAGCCGGTCCGGGTGCGCCCGGCGAGCCACGACGAGACGCCGCCGTTCCGCGCCTAGCCCCGTGGTGGGAGGGAGACGCACGTCAACGTTCTGGTTGGTGCCCGTGGAGGCGCCTTTTGGTTGGCACCAGCGGTAGCGCCTCCACGGGGGCTCAGGGAATGCGAGCGAGCGTAGGCGAACACATGTTTTAATGAGGTCAACGTCGCCCAGAGTTGCGGGGAGACGCAAAACGCCCGTGGAGCCGGTGTAAGACCCACAAGGTGGGCGGTCGGTGCTGAAGCGGGAACCCCGGAAACGGGGAACGCCGGGCCGTAAGGCTACGGCTGCCTGTCCGTGCTCGCATTTTGATCACTTTTCAGGTAACGGTATCGGGAACCCTTGAAAGCGGAAGCCCCCGCCCCCGATCGGGTCGGGGGCTTCCGCGCTCAAGGGTTGGGTCAAGGGTCCGCGGATTTGGCACGTTCCTCCTGTTCGTGCAGCTGCTCGCGTAACCCCTCCGGCTCGTCCGCGTCGATGGTCATCGCGCAGCCGGCTTCCCGCTGAGCGGAGGTGAGCGGGTGGTGCCGGGTGGCCCACCACCGCCCCGCGTCGCTCCGCCAGATTGTCCATTCCGGATATTCGCGGGCAATCTCGGCAAGATGCCGGTCAAAGGACATCCGCCCACCTTTCCCTCGCCGAGCCGCCCCGGGGTGTTTCTCCCGCGACCCATGCCGATCTGGGCCTGCGAGAACTTGACGTCTCACCCTCAAGGTGCGGGACTTCTCTAGAGAAATCAATGATCGGGATGGACAGGTCAACGTATCGCCGGACTTGTCTCCTTGACCTAGGCGTCGAAGTCGTACTGGAGTACATACGCTGCGGCGTCCATGGTCATCTCGTTGAGCTCGACCGGGATGCCGCCGGAGGTGTATGCCGTACGCGCCACGATGAGGATGGGGTTGCCGGCCGGGAGGCGGAGAAGTTCGGATTCGTTCGGGGCGGGCATGCGGGCCCGCACCTCCTCGGTGAAGTGGACCGGGGAGTAGCCGAGGTCGCCTAAGCGGGCGTACACACCGCCGGGCCCGGTGTCCGGGAGAGTGATCGCGGTGCCCTCGACGAGGTCGGCTGGAAAGTGGGACGCGGCGAGCTGGACGGGACGGCCGTCCACCGAATAGCGTCGCCGCCGGACCCAGACCTCGTCGGAGTCCAGCACCCGGCCCACGTCCTCGGTCGAGGCCAGCCGCTCGATGTGGACCTCGTCCACCGTGTACGCGCGACCTCGGGTGTCCGAATCCCAGATCGCCCGGCCCTGTCCCCACTGTTCGCGGGAGAGCCGTCGTGAACCATGTCGTCTGATTGGCCGAAACAGCCTCACGTAGACCCCCGAACCTCGGCGCGGCACTGCCAAGCCCTCATTGATCAAAACGGCCAGCGCCTGCCGTGCGGTGGCGCGCGCGATGCCGTACTCCGACATGAGTGCGTTCTCTCCCGGAAGCCGATCCCCGTCTCGGAGTTCGCCGGACAGGATCTGGCTACGCAGACTGTCGGCGATACGCCGATAAATCGGGGGCTCGTGCTGCGCCGGGGATTCCGTCACGTGTGATCACCCTCTGTCACCAACGGGGAGTTAGCGTCTCCAGAGAACTTGCCCCGTCTTGACCACGATCGCACAGAGTTGTTGGTAGGTCCCGTGCCTATTTTTAGCGGTTCGGGCGCATGTGACGATCTTGCGGGATTTATGCAGTCCGTTATTGTGGAACGGTCCCCTCCGGTATTGGGTGAGCCCACCAACGCTTAGTCATGATTGCGGCCAGAACGGCACCCGTGGTGTTCAGCAGAACGTCGTCGATCGACGACACACGGTGGAGGCCTAAAGCATACTGAAGCGATTCCACGATGAGAGACGACCCCGCCGCGACGGCCGCCACCCGGGGCAGCCGGGCCAGTCCCGGGGAGCGGATCGGGAGCAGCGCGCCGAGCGCGGCGAACACCAGGAGGTTGCCTCCTACCTGGGCGATCAGAGTGCCAGTAAAGCCGCCGGCAAGGGTTGTCAGGTCCTTCAGCGGGATCAGGCTGAGGCTTCTGGCGGGCTCCTGAGCGCTACCCGGAGTGAGGATCATCCACAGCCAGGGGAGGGTTCCGGTAACGGAAAGGGCATCACAGAGGGGTGTCCGGAAGGGGTGTTCCATGCCCGAACTAGCGCGTTGTCTCCCGATCAAATAAGCGGTCAGAAGCGCGATGGGGAGCGCGAAAAGGCTGAAAAGAATGATATGTCCCCACATACGCCATGCCAGCAACATGACTGTGTCCTTTTGGCTCGCTGGATGATCGCTCGTCGCGCGCGTACCCCGCCCCTGTTCGGGCGACGAAGTTATAGGAAGATGGCCTTCTGGTAAGTGTCCGTACGGATCTTCGCCTGGTCGGAGCTGGGACGGTCGGGGACGGTCGGAACGACCGAGTCTGGAGAAGACGGACGCGGCTGGCGTGATCTCCGGTCGATGTCACTCTGCGTGGTCTCGACCGTTTCATGATCTGTGACGCTTTGTGGTCGTTTTGGCCGGGCGGTCGAGCATGATCATCCGGCCTCTCCAGGTTTTTCTCATAATGGCCTTGCCCTGTCGCACTGGTCGAGTCAGGAAACTTACGGGGATGATGGGGTACATGAGTATCACCCGCGCCGGCTGTGCCGCGCTCGACGCCGCTGATCCAATAAGCGACTTCCGCGACGAGTTCGTCCTGCCCGACGGGATCGTCTATCTCCTCGGCAACTCGCTGGGCGCGCTGCCCCGGCGGACCGCCGCCCGGGTCGCCCACGCGGTCACCGCCGAATGGGGGCAGGACCTGGGCGCCAGCTGGAACACCGCGGGCTGGTGGGACCTGCCGCAGACGACCGGCGACCGGATCGCCCCGCTCATCGGCGCGGGCCCCGGCGAGGTGCTGGCCGGGGACTCCACCTCGGTGACGATCTTCAAAGCGCTCGCGGCCGCCCTGGCCCTCCGCCCCGGCCGGCCGGTGATCGTCTCAGACGTGGAGAACTTCCCCTCCGATCAGTACGTCGTGCAGGGCGCCGCCCAGGCCTTCGACCGCGAGATCCGGGAGATCGGCCCGGACGCCGACCTGGCCAACGCCCTCGGCCCCGACGTGGCCGTCGTGTTGTTGTCCCACGTGAACTACCGTACGGGCGCGGTCAGGAACATGGCCGAGGTGACCGCGCTGGTCCAGGCGTCCGGGGCGCTCATGATCTGGGATCTCTGCCACAGCACCGGGGCGCTGCCCGTGGACATCACCGGGGTCGATTTCGCGCTCGGGTGCACGTACAAGTATCTGAACGGAGGCCCGGGCGCGCCCGCCTACATCTACGTCGCGCCCCGCCACCAGAAGGCGGCCCGCAACGTGATCTCCGGCTGGCACGGCCACGCCTCCCCGTTCGACTTCGAGCCCGCCTACGAGCCCGCCCCCGGCGTCCGCCGCTTCGCCGTCGGCAGCCCGCCGGTGCTCTCGTACGCGGCGCTGAACGCCTCCCTGGAGATCTGGGAGAAGGTGGACATGCGTTCTGTCCGGGCCAAGAGCGTGGCCCTCACCGAACTGTTCATCGAGCTCACCGAGCACCTCGGCCTGGAGCTGGCCACGCCACGCGACCCGGTCGAACGGGGCAGCCAGGTGAGCTACCGCCACCCGGACGGCTATCCGGTCATGCGCGCCCTGATCGACATGGGCGTGCACGGCGACTTCCGCGCACCCGACCTGATCCGCTTCGGCTTCGCCCCGCTCTACCTCCGCTACGTCGACGTCTACGACGTCGCCAACACCCTGGCCGAGGTCCTCAGCAAGGAGCTCTGGCGCGAACCCCGCTACCAGAGGCGCCTCACCGTCACCTGATCAGTGCCGCTGGTCGTTGCGTGACTTGGCCTTCAGGTCCGCCACGATCTCCCCGGCCAGCGCCACACAGTCGGCGCAGATCCGCCCGGCCTCGCCGTGCACCATGTGCAGGCGCGGCCCCGGCGGTTTCCGGCAGAACGAGCACGCCGCCTCCCGCCGCGTCCGCCGTGCCGCGAACGGATGCGTGAAGGGCTTGGCGAACCGCTTCCGCGCCGCCTGTTTCGAAACTCCGAGCCGATCCCCGATCGCCGTCCACGACGTCCCCGCCGCCCGCGCGTCATGCACGGCCAGGTCGAGCAGAGCATCGGCGTCCCGGCTCAGCTCCTGGCTCAGAAGGCTCGCAGCGGCAAGGGTTTCCAACGGATCAGAGGGATTCGCGGCTCGCGCCCGTGCTTTCGCGAGTAACTCTGATGGCTCCATAAGACAACCTTAAGTTGTCAATTGTCCTATATCAAGTTGTGACCTAGGTCGAGCTTTCTGGGCCGCCCGAGTCGTTCGCAAACGATCATCAGGTCTACTCCACGCAAGCGCAACTGCCGCTGTCTTCGTTGACATCTCATTGAGCTAGTAGCATATTGTGCTAGGGAACTAGATATATGGAGGAATGGTGATCGAATTCCATCTGGTTGCCGGTTCGGGTGTCTCGCCGTACCTGCAGTTGGTCCGGCAGGTGCGGCATGCGCTGCGGCTGGGGCTGCTGCGTGAGGGGGATCAGCTCCCGACGGTCAAGGACGTGGTGGCGCGGCTGGCGATCAACCCCAACACCGTGCTCAAGGCCTACCGGGAACTCGAGCACGAAGGCTTGGCGGCCGCCCGGCCGGGGGTCGGGACGTTCGTGACGGCGACGCTGACCGACGCCTCGCTGGCCGCGCACGGCCCGCTGCGGCAGGACCTGCGCCGCTGGCTGGCCAAGGCGCGTCTGGCCGGGCTCGACGACGAGAGCATCGAGGCGCTGTTCATGACCACCTTTCGGACCGCCGCTCAGCAGGACATAGCGTGACCGCCGTCCTGCGAACCCAGGGCCTGGGCAAGAGGTACGGCAAACGCTGGGCGCTGGCGGACTGCACCCTGGACATCCCGGCCGGGCACGTCGTCGGGCTGGTCGGCCCCAACGGCGCGGGCAAGACCACGCTGCTGAACCTGGCCAGCGGCCTGATGACACCGACCTCGGGCAGCATCACCGTGCTCGGCGGCCGCCCCGGGGCCAGCCCCGCGCAGATGGCCAGGGTCGGGTTCGTCGCCCAGGACACCCCCACCTACTCCGGGCTGAGCGTCGCCGACCATCTGCGGTTCGGCGCCAGGCTCAACCCCGGCTGGGACGACGGGCTGGCCCGCGAACGGATCGCCCGGCTCGATCTCGATCCCGCCCGCAAGGCCGGAAAGTTGTCGGGGGGTCAGCGTGCCCAGCTCGCCCTCACGCTGGGCATCGCCAAACGGCCCGACCTGCTGATCCTGGACGAGCCGGTCGCCGCGCTCGATCCGCTCGCCCGCCGGGAGTTCCTGCAGGGCCTGATGGAGGCCGCCGCCGAGCACGAGCTCAGCGTGGTGCTCTCCTCCCACCTGGTCTCCGACGTGGAGCGGGCCTGCGACTACCTGATCGTGCTCGTCGACTCCCGCGTCCAGGTGGCCGGCGAGGTCGAGGAGCTGCTGGCCACCCACCACCGGCTCACCGGCCCGCGTCGTGACCCCGCCCGGCTCCCCGCCGACCAGCACGTCATCTCCGCCAGCCACACCGACCGGCAGAGCACCCTCATCATCCGCACCGGCGCTCCGATCCACGACCCCGCCTGGACCGTCAGCCAGATCAGCCTGGAAGACCTGGTCCTGGCCTACATGAGCATGCCCGCCCGCACCGGCGACCGACCGGCCCTGGAGGTTCTGCGATGACCTGGCAGCAGTTCCGGGTCCTGGCCTACATGAGCGTGCCCGCCCGCACCGGCGACCGACCGGCCCTGGAGATTCTGCGATGACCTGGCAGCAGTTCCGGGTCCTGGCCTACATGAGCGTGCCCGCCCACATCAGCGATCGATCGGCCCTGGAGGTTCTGCGATGATCTGGCTGACCTGGCGTCAGTTTCGCGCCGCCGCCGCGATGATGGCCGCCATCCTGGTCGGGCTGGCCGCTTTCCTGGCCCTGACCGGTCCGGACCTGGCCGAGGACTACGCCACCGGGCTCGCCGGCTGCACTGCCGACGCCGCGGGCTGCTCGAACTTCCTGCGGCAGTTCTTCGACGACTTCCGGGGGCCCTTCCTGGCAGTCACCGCCGCCGCGCTGGTGCTGCCCGCTCTGGTCGGGCTCTTCTGGGGAGCACCGCTGATCACCCGGGAGCTGGAGGCCGGCACGCACCGGCTGGTGTGGAACCAGAGCGTCACCCGCAGCCGCTGGCTGGCGGTCAAACTCACGCTGACCGGCCTGGCCGCCATGATCGTCGGCGGTCTGGGCAGTTTTGCGGTGACCTGGTGGTCCAGCCCTCTGGATCAGGCTGCCGCCAGTGACTACCCGCGGATCGAGCCCCTGCTGTTCGGCGCACGCGGCATCGTCCCCGTCGGCTACGCGGCCTTCGCTTTCGTTCTCGGTGTGACCATCGGGATGCTGGTCCGCCGCATCCTGCCCGCCATGGCCGTCACCCTGGCCGTCTTCGTCGCCGTCCAGCTCGCCATGCCGCTGCTGGTCCGGCCCTACCTCCTTCCGCCCACCCATTCGACCACCGAAATCACCGCCGACAATGTGGACAGCGTTAGCTCGCCGGTCAACGGCACGCTCACGGTGCGGGTCGTAGCGGGCGCTTCGGATGGCTGGGTCCTGTCCAGCCATCCCGTCGACGCGTCCGGGCACGCGGTCGCCGACATCATCCCCGTGCCCGCGTCCGCATGCACGCTAAGTGCGCCGGAGCCCGGCACCACCAGGCCGCGGGGGCTCTCGGCGTGCTTGGCCGAGATGAAGCGGCTCGGCTACCGGCAGCAGGTGACCTACCATCCCGCCAGCCGCTTCTGGCCTTTGCAGTGGTTCGAGACCGGCATCTACCTCGCCTTCGCCTTCGGCCTCGCCGGATTCTGCTTCTGGTGGACCCGCCATCGCCTGTTCTGACAAAGCCTCGTCGACCGGAAGGACCGGCATCTCATGGGTCATGTGATCGAGCTGGAGGGAGCCGCCGCACTGGCGCTCGTTAAGCCGATCCTGGCCGGACTGCTCGTTTTCGTGTTGTCCGCCTGCTCCGCGGCTGTTCCTGTTTCGGAAGTGTCCGTTCTGGCCGCGCCGAGTGGCACGCCGTACCTGCCCAAGCCGACCGGACCCCATCCGGTCGGCACCACGGTGCTGCATCTGAAGGACGTCTCTCGCGCCGACCCTTGGGTGCCTGAGGCGAAGGCCAGGGAGCTCATGGTCTCCCTGTGGTATCCGGCCAGCTCGCCGGGTAAGCGGCGGGCGGCGTATATGACGCCCAAGGAGTCGGAGCTTCATCTGAAAGGCGGACAGATCCCCGGCGTGCCGTACGACGTGCTGAGCCGGACGAGGACCAATGCCTTCAGCGACGTCAAACCGGCAGGGCATGAGCTGCCCTTGGTGGTGCTCTCGCCCGGCTTCAACAAGCCTCGCGTCACGCTTACGGCCCTGGCCGAGGAGCTGGCGAGCAGCGGCTACGTGGTGGTCGGAATCGATCACACGTATGAGAATTACGCTACGACCTTCCCCGACGGACGGATCGCCACGTGTGTCGCCTGCGAGAGCGACGACGAGGAGGATTTCGGTAAGAAGGTGGTCGAGGGCCGGGCGGCGGACGTCTCGTTCGTGCTCGACGAGCTGACCGGGTCACACCCGAAATGGACGGGCTCAGCTCTGATCGACCCGTCCCGGATCGCGATGGCGGGGCCGTCGATAGGAGGCGCCAGTGCCCTGGCGGCCATGCTGAAGGACTCCCGGGTACGCGCGGGGATCGACATGGACGGCACGTCGTACTCGTCGATCCCGGAGAGTGGGTTGTCGCGGCCGTTTCTGTTTCTGGGCGCGCAGGAGAATCACAATCCTGGAGGTCGTGACGTCACGTGGGATCAGGTCTGGGAACACCTGACCGGATGGAAGCGCTGGCTGGTGGTGGCCGGCGCGCAGCATCTGTCCTTCACCGATCTTCCGCTGCTGCTGGTGGATCAGTTCGGCGTCGATCTTGAGCTCGGCATCTCTGGAGGTCGGTCGGTGGAGATCACCCGCCGTTACGTCCGGGCCTTCCTCGACCTGCACCTGCGCAACAAGCCACAACCCCTGCTGGAGGCGCCGTCGGAGCGATACCCCGAGGTCACGTTCTGCTCGGTGGAGACCTGCGAGTAGTTGATACTCATCAGTAACTTAGGTAGTTGAGCTCAGGTCCGGAGCGCCGGAAATGGTCAGGATTCTGCTATGACCAGACCAGTGCAAAGCAAGACGACCGCGGCCTTCTACCTGCAGTCCGTGATCTCGTTCGGGCTGGCGCTCACGGCTCTCGTGGTCGGCGTCGCCTACCTTCCCGTGGACGCCTGGATACGGGGGTTCTTCGCCGTCGGGGTGTTCTACCTGGTGACCTCGTCGTTCACGCTGGCCAAGTGCATCCGCGACCGGCAGGAGGAGGCCGCGGTGGTGACGCGGGTGGATCAGGCTCGGCTGGACAAACTCCTCGCCGAGCACGATCCCTTCAAAACCGACTAAATTAATGAGAAACCCGTCCCATAGCCAGCCGCATAGCCGCCGACCAGGCGATTCACCGCTGCGGCCGTCCAGATCACGACTTTCTCATTAATAGGGCAGCGCCCGCTTGGCGAACTTCGACGACACCATTGGCTGCTGGAATTTCGGCACGGCGACCGAACGGGCGTCGCCGTCCGAGGTGTAGCGCTCGGTGGGGTTGGCCTGGAGCCAGTCCAGCCACGCCGTGGAGCAGAACTTCATGCAGTCGCCCTTCTTGTCCATCGACCTGATGCGGGGGATCCCGACCGGGTCGAACTCCTTGCTGTACGGCGAGTGGGCGGGTGTGTATCCGGCCAGGAAAACCCCGCCGTAGTCGTACGACACCGCGCCGTCCTTGCCCTTGAGCGCCCACGCCTTGGTGCGCGGCTGGTTGCCGTACGGCAAGGCGATGGTCACCGGGGCAGGTCCGTCCAGGGCGGTGATCAGCTGGTGGCCCGCGGCGACCTCGGCGGCGACCTGGTTCTGGGGCTTGCCCGAGAGGCTGAGGTGGTCCTTGGTGTGGTTGCCGATGTCGAAGCCGTTGGTCTTGAGCCAGGTGATGATCTGCGCCTGCTCGATCTTGTCGGGCTTGCCGAACATGTCGCGGGTGACGTAGAACGTCCCGACCGGGCGGAAGCCGGGGTGTTTCGCGGCCACCTCCCGCATGATCGCCACGGCCGTGTTGGGCATGGGCGTGCCGTCGTTGGCCAGGGTGACCTGGGACGGGGAGGAGTCGTCGAACGTGAGCACGACGGCGTGTTTCCCGGCCGGGATGTCGATCTTGCCGGTGACGTACTCGGCGGCGGTGATCGGGACGTAGTTCTCCTTGGCCAGGCGTTCCAGCTCGGTGCGGAACTGGAGTGGGGTGCGGTCGTCCTGGGTGCCGGGTTTCTCGACGATCCGGTGATACATCAACACCGGGATCTGGCCGAGCTCGTTGGCCTTCACGGCCTTGGCCCGGGCCGCGTTCATCGGCTTCCCGGCGGCGTTCTTGATCGGCGCTTTGGCGGGCGCTTTGGCGGGCTTCGTGTCTGTGCTTCCCCCGTGTGTTCCACATCCGGCCAGGACGGCCAGGCTTGCTATCAGTAGTGCGATTTTCATCCGGATCCCCTCACCATGACGACATGTTTAACTACTCCCCGTGAAAAGCCGAGGAGAGTCGACATGGGGGTTAAAATCCGCATCTGGATCGGTCCGTCAGGGCATAGCGCTCGGGCGATTAACCGGATAGAAACATCTCATCCCTTCATACAACGCTTGACGTAAGCATCACGGAGGTCGAGAGAGCGCTCCCTCGGCCTCTGGCTCGTCACGCCGTCCGTACTTGATAGGCAGGTCGATGAGTAAACATCCGTCACCAATTGCGCAGACTTCTCGCGCTTTCTACCTCGGTGGTGCTGGCGGCTGGTCATGGCCTGCGCGGACAGGGCGGGCGCGGTCGCCAGTCTGGGCACGGTGGGTCGTTCGGCACGAGCGTCATCAACAACTACCCTGACCTGCTGTAAAGCCCGGTAAGGCCGTCGGCGGGCGGTCTCGTGTGTGGGATCGCTCGCGCCGTCGTGTCAAGGCTTCTGGGATCCTCACATCATTCTCATGACGAAAGTGCAGGCCGTTTCCTTGACATGTCCGATAAGTCATGAATCGTAATGAAATATGCGTGAATGCTTGACCGGTGTCTGAGTCGAAACCTAGCCTGCCAGTGGCGTGGGAGCGTTCCCATTTGCACCAATGGAACGGGGAGCGCGGGTTCGTGTTGTCCGTGGGGATAACAACCCTTTTGGGGATGGGCAACCCCTGGGAATGACGACGCAGCGCGAAGTTAACGATCTCACCCGGAGCATTTGTGACCAGTCTCTCCCCGGCCAAACAGGCTCTGCTCGCCCAACGCCTTCAGCGTCGAACCGCCGCAACCACGATCACGCCCCGCCCACCTGGGACGATCCCGCCGCTCTCGCGGGCGCAGGAACGGCTGTGGTTCCTGGAGCAGTACCGGCCTGGCACCACGGCGTACACGATCCCGTTCATGGTCCGGCTGGGCGGTGATCTTGACGCTAACGCCTTCGCGCGGGCGGTGGAGGAGGTCACCCGCCGCCACGAGAGTCTGCGGATGCGGTTCGTCACCTCCGAGGATGGGCTGCCGAGCCTGGTCATCGATGAGGAGCCGTCGACGGGGTTTCGGCTGGTCGACGCCGGGTCCGACGAGGAAGCTCGGGCGCTGATCAGCGAGGAGTTGGCCAGGACCTTCGACCTGTCCGCCGGAGGGCTGCTACGGGTGTTGTTGATCCGCCGGGCGGCGGATGATCATGTGCTGCTGTTCGCCGCGCATCACTCGATCACCGATGGGTGGTCGGGGGAGATCCTGCTGCGGGAGTTGATCGCCCTGCATGCGGCTTTCCGGGAGGGCCGGGAGTCGCCGCTCCGGCCGCTGGCCGTGCAGTATGGCGACCATTCGATCTGGCAGCGGGCCCGGGAGGGCACTCCGGCGTACCAGAAGGATCTTGCTTTCTGGCGGGACAAGCTGGTGGGGGTGCCGCCGCTGGAGTTGCCCACCGACTTTCCGCGTCCGGCCGAGCAGACGACGGCCGGGCGGGATTTCAAGTTCCATCTGGATGCCCAGGTGGGTGGCGCGATCACCGCGTTGAGTGCTTTTCATGGGGCGACGCCGTACATGGTGTTGCTGGCCGCGCTGCAGGTCTTGCTGGCGCGGTGGTCGGGGCAGCGGGACTTCGCGGTGGGGACGCCGGTCAGCGGGCGGGGCCTGCCGGAGCTGGACGGTATGGCGGGGATGTTTGTGAACACCCTTGCCATGCGGGCGGATCTGTCTGGTGATCCGTCCTTCGCCGAGTTTCTTATCCGGGTACGGGATGCGTGTCTCGACGCGTACTCCCATCAGGAGTTGCCGTTCGATCAGCTGGTCAACGAGCTGAAGGTCGAGCGGGACGTCAGCAGGTCCGCGGTGTTCCAGGTGATGTTCGCGCTGCAGAACTACGTGCCGCCGGACGCGGGGACGCTCGGGCTTGAAGTGTCCTCGTTCCGGGCGGATATCGCGGTGAGCCGGTTCGATCTGGCGCTGTACCTGTGGGAGGGCGGGGAGGAGTTCGACGGGCTTTTCATCTTTAATCCGGATCTGTTCAGGGAGGAGACGATCGCCAGGATGGCGTCCTCGCTGGGGACGCTGCTGCGGGCGATCGTGGACGATCCGTATACGCGGTTGTCCGAGTTGGAGTGGGTTTCTGCGGGGGAGCGTTCTCATGTGCTCGGGCTGGGGTCGTCTTCGGTTCCGCGGTCGTTGGAGAGCGGGCTGCTGCACGAGGTTCTCGTTCGGCGGGATGATCCCGCGGTCGTTTTCGACTCCCAGGTCCTGACATATACCGAACTCGATCGGCGGGCGAATCGGCTGGCGCATCGGCTTCGCGATGGTGGGGTACGGCCGGGCGATCGCGTTGCGGTGTGTCTGGAGCAGTCGGCGGAGCTGGCTGTGGCGTTGCTGGGGGTGCTCAAGTCGGGGGCGGCGTATGTGCCGCTTGATCCGGAGCAGCCGGATGATCGGCTCGCGTACATGATCGGCGATGCGGGAATTCGTATCGCGGTGACGGAACGGTCCCTTCCGGGGGGCGTTACCGAGATCGCTCCTTCTGCGGATGACTGGCCGGATAGTCCTGTGGACAGTGGGGCCCGGCCGTCTGACCTGGCGTACGTGATCTACACCTCGGGGACCACCGGGCGGCCCAAGGGGGTCGCGGTGCAGCACCGGGAGGTTCTGGTCTATCTGGCTGGGGTGCACGAGCGCTTCGCGGTCGAACCGGGGGGTGTGTTCGCGCTGCCGCAGTCGCTGGCCTTCGACTTCGGCGTCACCGTGTTCTACCTGTCGCTGATGACCGGGGGCACTCTCCACCTGATCCCTCCGAAGACCGCCGCCCCCGATTTATGCGAATATTTCGCCTGGGCCAGGCCGGACTATCTCAAGATCACGCCCTCGCATCTGGCCGCGCTCCTGGCCGAAGCCGAACCCGCCGAGCTGCTTCCCGCCAAGCTCCTGATCCTCGGCGGCGAAGCCGCCACCGTCGGCTGGGCCAGCGAACTCGCCACGGCAGGGCGCTGCGCGGTCGTCAACCACTACGGCCCCACCGAGACCACGGTCGGCGTCACCACCTTCCCCGTCCCAGCCGAACGCGTCGACAGCCAGGCCAGCCTCCCCATCGGCCGCCCGCTCCCCGGCGCGCGGGTATATGTCCTGGACGAGCGCATGCGCCCGGTCCCCGCCGGAGTCCCCGGCGAGATCTACCTGGGCGGCGACCGGCTCGCCCGCGGCTACCTCGGTCGCCCGGCGCTCACCGCCGAGAAGTTCCTCCCCGACCCGTACGGCGCCGCGGGTGCCCGCATGTACCGCACCGGCGACCTCGGCCGCTGGTCCCACGACGGCGTGCTCCAATTCCTCGGCCGCCGCGACCTCCAGGTCAAGGTCCGCGGCTACCGCGTCGAACTCGCCGAAGTCGAAACCGTCCTGGCCGAACACCCTGCGATCGCCCAGGCCGTCGTCGAACTCCGCGACCAGCGCCTAGCCGCCTACCTGGTCGGCTCCGATCCGCTACCCACCCCTGAGTTACGTTCCTGGCTCAAGCAGCGGTTACCGGACTACATGGTTCCCGTCCGCTCCATCTGGCTCGACCAGATGCCGCTCAAATCCCACGGCAAGGTCGACCGTGCCGCCCTCCCCGACCCCACCGACACCCGCCCCGACGAAGGCACCCTCACCCCACCCGAAACCCCCGTAGAAGAGACCATCGCCGCAATCTGGGCCTCCGTCCTCGGCCTCGAACGCGTCGGCGTCTTAGACGACTTCTTCGACCTAGGCGGCCATTCCCTGCTGGCCATGCAAGTGGTCGCCCGAATGCGCAAGGCCGACCATCCAGTCACGCTAATGGAGCTCTTCAAACACCCAACCGTCCGTGAACTCGCCCATCTGGTTGAATCCGGCGGCGAAGGCTCAACCGGCTTACTCCACCGCCTCACCCCCGCCCGCCCCACCACCGCCACCGTCATATGCGCCCCCTACGGCGGCGGCAGCGCCATCATCTACAAACCGCTCGCCGACGCCCTCCCCCCAGACTGGGCCCTCCTCTCCATCGCCGTCCCCGGCCACGAACTAGGCGAAGAACCCCAATCTCTCCTGGACGTCGCCGAAACCTGCGCCACCGAAATCCTCGCCACCGTCCAGGGCCCCATCGTCCTGTACGGCCACTGCGGCGTCGGCACCACCCTCTGTGCCGAACTATCCCGCCGCCTCGAATCCGCAGGCCGCCCCGTCGAAGCCATCTACTTAGGCGGCGTCTTCCCCTTCGCCCGCCCCCGCAGCCCCTTCGCCCGCCTCGCCGAATGGCTCGAAGACATCGGCGGCGACCAAGCCCGAATCAACAACCTCGTCGCCGCCGGCCTGGACGTCTCCGAATTCGAACAAGAAGAACTCCAACTCATCGTCCGCAACCGCCGCCGCGGCACCCGAGAAGCCGAACGCTACTTCGCCCACCTCTTCGAACAAGGCGCCACCCTCCTCTCCGCCCCCGTCATCGCCGTAGCCGGCGAACGCGACCCCGTCGTCGAGTTCTACCAGGAGCGCTACCGCGAATGGCACTGCCTCTCCCCCGTAGCCGCCTGCGTAGTCCTAGACGAAGCCGCCCACTACTTCCTCAAATACCGCGCCCCCGAACTAGCCACCATCATCACCACCACTCACCCCGCCCTCTCCTCCGGAGACACGGCAGCTCTCGAACGCCGTACCGGCACAGAAACCTGGTGGCTTGAGGGTGTCTCTCGGTCCGAAGAGCCCAAAGCCATCGACGAGGTCGCGATTACCGCGGAAGTAACCGGGCCGCCACCCAGTATGCGGCGGTTCCTGGTTCTCGCGGCGGGGCAGCTTGTTTCGATGACCGGGTCGGCGTTGACCGAGTTCGCGATTCCGATCTGGATTTATCTGACCACGGGGTCACTGGCGAACTTCGCCTTGTTCTCGGTGCTGGGGCTGGTGCCGGGGCTGCTGGTCGCGCCGTTGGCGGGGACCGTTGTTGACCGGTTCAACCGGCGGGTGGTGCTGATTGTCAGTGATGTCGCGGCCGGGTCCACGCAGCTCATGCTGGGGCTGCTGGTCTGGACGGGGAATCTGGAGATCTGGCATATCTATCCGCTGCTGGTGTCGCTTTCCATAGCGCTCACATTCCAGCGGGTGGCGTACAGTTCGGCGATTCCGCAGCTGGTGCCCAAGCGCTATCTCGGGCACGCCAACGGAGTGGTCGGAATGGCCACCGGTGTCGCTCAGCTTGTCGTTCCGCTGGCCGCCGCCGGGTTGCTCTCGGTGGTGGGGCTCGGCGGGATTCTCGCCATCGATGTGGCGAGCTACACGGTGGCCATCATCATCGTGCTGATCATCCGGTTCCCCAAGACGATGCCGTGGAAACGACGGGAAAGCGTCCTCACCGAGATGGTCCAGGGGTTCCGATACACCTGGGGGCATCTCGGAATCAGGCGCATGCTGCTGTTCTTCGCGGTGGTCAACCTGTTCATGTCGCCGATGTTCCTGCTGGTGTCGCCGCTGACCCTGTCCTTCGCGGAACTCGGCGACGTCGGGCGGGTCACATTCTTCGGCGGGCTTGGCATCTTCCTCGGCGGCCTGACCATGACCTTCTGGGGCGGCCCCAGGCGCCTGCGCATGCGCGGTCAGATCCTCTCAACCCTGACGCTCGCGTGTTTCGCGTTCGTCGTCGGATTGCAGGAACATCTGGTGCCGATCGCCATCGGCATCTTCGGCATGTTCGCCTCACTGACAATCCTCAACGGCATCTACGCCACGATCATCCAGGTCAAGGTCCCGCAGCGCTTCCACGGCCGGGTATTCGCCCTCAACCAGCTAGTCGCGTTCTCCACGCTCCCGATCGGGTTCGGCTTAGTCGCGCCTTACGGCACGGCGCTGTTCGAGCCCATGTTCCTGCCGGACGGCCTGCTCGCCGACACGGTCGGCGCGGTGATCGGCACCGGAGAAGGGCGCGGGATCGCGTTCATGTACATCCTCTTCGCCGTCCTGATGGCGCTCACCGTGCTGGTGGGCACCCGGATGAAGGGACTTTGGAACTTCGACTACACGGTTCCGGACGCCATCCCCGATGACGTCATTGGGTTCGAAGCACTTCGTACCAAATCGCGCAGCACGGAGGAACAGTGAACGAACAGCAGGTCATGCGGCTCTGGAGCGAGATTCTCGGGGTGCCGGTCACCTCGCCGGAGGACGACTTCTTCGACCTGGGCGGGCAGTCGCTCGCGATGGTGCAGTTCCTGGCGCGGGTGGAGAGCGAGTTCGGCGTCGCGCTGCCGATCGAGGTGCTGTTCGCGGGGGATCTGACGGTCGCGGGCGCGGCGCGGGCGGTCGAGGAGTGCCCGGACAGCGAGCTGGAGGACGTCGCGGGCCTGCTCGCCGAGGTGGATCGGCTCCCGGGCGGCGAGATCAGGGCGCTGCTGGGCGGGAAGGACCGCACGTGGCACGAGTGATCATGTCCACGCACGGCAGCCATGGCGACGTGCTGCCGTTCGTGGCGCTCGGGCGGGTGCTGCGCGGGCGCGGCCACGAGGTGGAAATCCTGACGCATGCGCCGTTCGCCCCGATCGTCGAACAGGCAGGCATGACGTTCACCGCCATCGACACCACCGAGGAGTACGACCGCAACCTGGCGGACACCCCGCCCTTGCTGGCCTCCGGCCTGGACCGCTGGCGCGCGTACTACGAACGCAACAACCTCTTCAACCAGCTCAAATTCGAAGCAGACCACCTGATCGAGCGATATATCCCGGGAAAGACGGTCTTCGTCGGCCGGCACACCACCTCGATCTCCGCTCTATTCGCCGGCGAGGCCCTGGACGCGCCGACCGCGTGGGTGGCGGTGACCCCGATTCAGTACATGTCCGAACGTGGCATCGCCCACATGTACGCCCGCACGATGAACGACCACCTGGACGGCATCCGAGCCGACCTCGGCCTCCCTCCGGTGGGCGATTGGACCGCTTGGTTCGCTTCCGCGCACCTGGACGTCGCCCTCTGGCCGGAGTGGTTCGACCGCGCCGGAACCCCCGCCCCCCGCCGGGTCCGGCTGACCGGCGCCCCGCTCGGGGACGAGACCGACATGCCGGAAATGCCTGCCGAGGCCACCGAACTGCTCAACCAGGACGCCGTATTGGTCACCGGTGGCACCGGTCGGATGTTGCATCGCCGCTTCTACGAGGTCGCCGTCGAGGCGTGCCGGTTGGTCGGGCGTCCGGCCCTGCTTGTCGTACGGCATCGGGATCTGGTTCCGGAGAAGTTGCCCGAAGGAATGCGGTGGTTCCCCCGGTTGCCGTTTCCCGAGGTCATGCCGGGCGTCGGGGCGGTGCTGCACCATGGCGGGATCGGGACGCTCATCCGGGCGGCCACGGCGGGGACGCCGCAGGTCGTACTGGCTCATGGGTTCGACCGGTCGGAGAACGGCGCGCGGCTGGCGGCGGCCAAGCTCGGGTCATGGTTGCCGGAATCGCGATGGACTGCCGAGGAGACCGCGTCCCTGCTGGCGGCCGCGCTGGCCCAGCCGCGACCGGCAGTGCCCGCCGATCACGGCCTGGCGGCAGCCGCCGAGGCTATCGAAGGGCTGATCGGAAGCGCGAATTCGTATTCGGCGCGGCATTTGCTCACCCGGGCCGAGCAACTCGCGCTCGGCCGCCGCTTGAGAACTGGAGTGAAGGAATGACCCCGGCTCAGCTCCGCGTCTGGTTCCTGCAGCAGTTCGACCCGGAGGACGCCTCCTTCAACCTCCACCGGGTCCGGCGGCTCACCGGCGCCCTGGACCCCGAGGCGCTGAACCGCGCGATCACCGCCGTCGCCGCCCGCCACGAGCCGCTGCGCACCCGCTTCCCCGACGTCGACGGCAGCCCGATCCGCCTCGTCGAGCCGCCCGAGCCCGTTCAGATCGAGTGGATCGACCTGACCGACGCCGCGGACGGCGAGGCCGAACGTCTGGTCGCGGAGCGGACCAATACCCCGTTCAATCTGATGCGGGACCTGCCGTTCCGGGCGACCGTACTGAAGCTGGCCGCGGACATGCACGTGCTGGTGCTGGTCATGCACCATCTCGCCGCCGACGGCTGGTCGCTCGACGTGCTGATGGATGATCTCGCCCTGTTCTATACCGGGCAGGAGCCGAAACCCCTCACGATCACCGCGCAGGAACATGTCGAGCGGACGCCGGACGTGGATCCGAAGGAACTGGCGTACTGGCTGGACCGGTTGGCCGACCCGCCGACGCTGGAACTGCCCGCCGACCGCGCCCGGCCCGCCGAACGCCTCGGGTACGGCGCGCAGATCGACTTCAGGATCGACGCCGCGCTCACCGCCGAACTGGCGGAATTGGCCCGGCGTGAGCGGTGCACGCTCTTCGCCGTCGTCCTGGCCGCTTACCAGGTGCTGCTCGCCCGGCACAGCGGCCAGGACGATCTCACCGTCGGCGTACCCGAAGCCGGGAGGGACGGGGACGCGGTCCGCGCCCTGGTCGGGAACCTGTCCGGGATGCTGGTGCTACGCGGCGATCTGTCCGGCGATCCGAGTTTCCGCGAGCTGCTGAAGCGGACCAGGACCGCCCTGCTGGGCGCGATGGCCCGGCGAACCGTGCCGTTCGAGCGGCTGGTGGACGAGCTGGACATCGGCCGGGATCTCAGCGTCACCCCGTTCTACCAGACCACGCTGACCCTGCATCCGCGGGAGCTGGAGCGCGACCAGCGGTTCGGCGGCCTGCTGGCGACGCCGTTCCCGCACGGCTGGCGCTGGGTGGTGTGCGACCTGACCGTGGACCTGTGGTGGGCCGGCGACGACAGCGGCGACCTGGCCGCGGTGGCCCGCTACAACACCGAACTCTTCGAGGCCTCCACGATCACGGCGTTGTTCGACCGCTTCCAGGTCCTGCTGCGCGGCATCGCCGCCGATCCCAGCACGCCGATCTCCAAGCTGCCCCTCATGGACGCCACCGAACACAACCGCCTGGCCGTCGAGTGGAACGCCACCACCCGCCCGCTGCCGCGGCCCGCCACGCTGCTGAACCTCTTCCAAGCCCAGGTGGTACGGACCCCGGACGCGATCGCCGCCTCCGACACGCGAAACACCCTCACCTACCACGAACTCGACGCCGCCGCCGACCGGGTCGCCTCCCGGCTCATGGCCGAAGGAGCCGGGCGAGGATCAGTGGTCGCCATCTGCCTCGAACGCTCGGTGTTCCTCCTACCCGCCCTGCTCGGCGTCCTGAAATCCGGAGCGGCCTATATCCCGATAGACCCGGAAAATCCGCCCGCACGAATCACCTACATGCTGAACGACTCCAACGCCACCCTCGCCCTCGCCGCCCTCCACCTCCGCGACCGCCTCCCTAACGACCTGAAGATCGTCCTCCTCCCCGACGCATTAACGGCAAAGCCCACCGAAAGCGGCCGCGCGTCGATGACGGCATCCTCCGAGGCGTTCGCGACGACCGCGCAAGCGGCGGTATCCGTAGGGCTGTCTGCTGTGGGCGAGCAAGATGCGGGATCGGGCGAGTTGTTCGCTGCGAGTGTGCACGCGGCGGTACCCGCCGACCCGTCTGCGGCAAGTGGGCCGGATGACCCGGCCTACCTGCTCTACACCTCAGGTTCGACCGGGCGGCCGAAGGGTGTCGCCATTCAGCACTCCGCGCTCGCCAACTTGCTGATCGGCATGACCGATCTATTCGGTTCCGAGCCGGATCAGGTGTGGATGGTGCTGTCCTCGGTCTCCTTCGACATCTCCGCGCTGGAGCTCTACTTGCCGCTGATCGGCGGTGGCCGGGCCATCATCGTCGATCGTGACACCTCGGTCGACGGAGCCGCCCAGATCGCGTTGATCAAGGACACCGGGATCAACCACATCCAGGCCACTCCCTCCGGCTGGCGTGTCCTGATCGACGCCGGATTCTCCGACCCCACCATCACCGGCCTGGTCGGCGGCGAAGCCCTCCCCGACGAACTCTCCCGCGACCTGCGCCCCCGCCTGGGCCGCCTGGTCAACGTGTACGGCCCGACCGAGACCACGATCTGGTCCACCACCTGGGAGGTCCCGGCCGAACCCGCCGAACCCCGAATCGGCCGCCCAATCGCCAACACTCAGGTGTACATCCTCGACAAACACGGCGGAATCACCCCCACCTTCGTCGCCGGAGAACTCCTGATCGGCGGCGCGGGAGTAGCCAGCGGCTACCACGGCCGCATGGACCTCACCGCCGACCGCTTCATCCCCGACCCTTTCGGGAAACCCGGCGCCCGCCTCTACCGCACCGGCGACCGCGCCCGCTGGCGCCCCGACGGCCAGCTCGAATTCCTCGGCCGCCTCGACAACCAGATCAAGGTCCGCGGCTTCCGCGTCGAGCCGGGCGAAGTCGAAGCCGCCATCCTCACCTGCCCCGGCGTCGACCAGGCGGCGGTCGTCGCCCGAGGCGACATCCTGGTCGGCTACATCGTCGGCGAAGTCGACATCGCCGACCTCCGCGACCACCTCGAACGAACCCTCCCGCAGTACATGATGCCCGCCCTCTGGACCCGCCTCCCCACCCTCCCACTCACCATCAGCGGCAAGGTCGACCGCAAGAGCCTCCCCGACCCCATCCCCGAACGCGCCGACACCTACGTCGAACCCCGCACCGACGCCGAACGCTTGGTCGCCGACATCTGGGCCGAAGTCCTAGGCCTCGAACGCGTCGGCGCCCACGACGACTTCTTCACCGTCGGCGGCCACTCCTTGATCGCCGTCCGCGTCGCCGCCCGCCTCCGCGCCACCATCGACCTGGACGTCCCCATCCGCAACCTCTTCACCCGCCGTACGGTCGCCGACCTGGCCCGCACCATCGAGGACCTCATCACCGCCGAACTCACCAACCTCACCGAGGAGGAAGCCACCCGCCTGACCGGCGCTCATGATTGAGGAGAAGGCGGCGCTCAGAACGTGTAGCGCAGGAGACGTCCGGCGTCCCGGAGGCCGGGAATTCGTGCCATCACCCACATGCCGACGCGTGCGGCAGGGGGGAACTCCGCCAGTCCGGTCAATTCCGTGCTGCTCAGTGCTGTCACGCATTTCAGGCCCGGATGCCAGGCCTCCAGCTCGTACGGGTCATCGATGGCCCAATACAGCCTGGCCCCGGCATTACGGATAGCTGGAATCTAGCGCTGCAATCGAATCCCCATGCTCCCGTAGGAGTCGAATAGCAGCTCCCCCGAGGGGAATCTTGCGGTGAGTCGCTGGATGAGGGATTTACCCTGGTCGTTGCGGAGATACATGGACAAGCCTTCAAAGACGACCGCAGTGGGCCTGTCGGCGGGCACTTCTGTCAGCCATTCTTCGTCGGTCACTGAGGTCGCGATCATGCGATAGTCACCGGAAGGGCGTAGAAGCAGGCGATCCCGCAGCTCCAGAACCTCGGGATAGTCCACGTCGATCCATCGGATGGTGGACGACCGATCCAGCCGCTGCACCCTGGTGTCCAGCCCACACGCAAGATGCAGCACGGTCGCATCCGGGTGCGCGCCGAGAAACTCCTTGGTCCAGTTGTCCAACTGCCTGGCCCGCAGGGCAACCACCGCCGCCGTCATCGCGTTGATTCCAGTCCAGCGGAAGTCGTAATCGATCCGCTCAACCGCCCGCGCCGCCTCCTGGTCATTCAGGATGGGGCGTTTGGCCCGGCTGTCGACTGCCCGGGCGTACAGGGTGGCCAGCATGGTCTCCGGCGAGCCGGTGAGAGTGATCTTCTCTCGGTCCATGAAACCATTTTGTCATTGGGCCTTATAGAAGCAGGTCAGACGCCTGGAGCCAGTGGGTGTCCCACCGTGGAGCCTTCCGGTCCAGGTTGATCTTGTGGTTAGGCCCTGGCTCCACGGCCTTTCTGGTGCAAGACGTTCGTCCGCGAAGGGGACGGGATGCCAGGTCACGGCAGGTTGTAGCGAGCTCTGATGGTTCTGGCCTCATCCTCGGTTACCTGGCGGGGAGCTCGGGACAGGGAGTGGTGCAGGTCGGCGAGGATGCGATCGCCTGAGGTGCGGACTCGGGTGCGCAGGTGGGCGAGTTGCTCGCCGAACAGCTTGGCGGCAGGTCCGGTCCAGACTTTCCCCGATTGAAAGGCCTCGCATGGCCGCCCGAGGTCTCTTTCGGTCGCCTGGATCAACGATTCCACCGTCCGGAGCGTGTCCTGTAGCGCCACGTGAAGCGGATTGGGCACCATCTGCGCCACCTGGTTCAGCCCTTCTTCGCCGGGGAGGGCGACGGAGGAGCGGCCGCGATGATCAGTTCCGGGCCGATCAGCTTCATCAACGCCACCGCATCGGCCGCCGGATCACGCCCTTGGGGGCTCCGAACAATGTTGATGATCAGCGCTGCTTGGCCGCGGACCAGCGCCGCCTTCGCAGCGGTATACCCTTCGTGATCGGAGCCTTTATCGTGTTGATACGAGAAATAGAAACCATCCCCGTCTGGGACGATCTGCGGCAAGCGTTTCGCGCCAAGGCGAACTTCCTCGTCGACGTTTTCCAACGGGGACATGGGGGTCAGCAACACATCCATGACCTCCAACTTTTCCCCAGTCGGCTCGTAGACAGTGCAGGACCCGTGACCGTACCCTTCAGGGCCGGGCAGCACGAAAGAGCCTCGGACGAGCGGATCATGCAGCCCTGTCATCCGCTCCACGGCCAGCGTCGGTATGCGGTCACAGACATAAGGCGGCGCGGCCACGGCAGGCAATGGTGTCTTGTCTACCGCTTCGGTGTCTTCTGGGCCGCACCCGGTAATTGATATCAACACGCACGTCAGGGCCGCTATGGCGGTAACTGGCCTCCGGTTCCTCATTGAAATTTGGCGAACCCTCCGGAGAAGCCGATGTCCAGGTCTCTCTTGATATCCAACCATGTCTTGCTCGAATCGTTCTGATAGAGCCACATGCGGTACTCGTCATAGGCGGCGGGGTTCCCGTCCGTGGCGTTCAGCATCTCCCGACGGGTCATCAGCGTCTTCCCGTCGTCCTTCAGGAAGTTGCTCGGTGCCGTCCGGGGATCCTGCCCGGGCTGGAGATCGGTGAGCGAAGCCCACGGATGGGTCTTGGCCGGTGGGTCGGCGGAACCGAACAGGCCATGGTTGAGCATTGCCTGGGCGGCGAGTTGATGGATGAGGAATTGGGTTTCTTCCACCGACGTGTTCGCTATGCGCACAGCCTTCTCTCTCGCATCCCCCTTGGCGGCGTCCTCAATGGCTCCGGTCCACGCTCCGACGACACCGGAGGTGATGGGCCAACTCGCGGTCTGCGGAATCGCCAGCCCGGTGTTGACCAGCGCCATCAGAGCCCTCATGTTTCGCTCCTGCGCCTCGTCCCGTTCCTGGCCTTCCCTGATGCGGGCTATCCCCGCGGCGTTCGTGATGAAGCCGAAGCCCCTGCCGATCGTGTTCGCGTTGACTACGAACAACGAGATATTGCCGCTGGCCGCCATCTCGCTGGCACTGTGGTCGATCAACTTGTTCGCCCATACCGTTTCGGCGCCGGCCACGGCCAGGAAAGCCTTTTCGTCATCCTGGAAGGACTGCTCCATCACAATCCGCAAATCGTTGGTCCTGAATCTGGCGCCCCAACTCTCGCGCTCCGGAAGAAGCGGGCTGTCTCCCCCAAACACGCCGAGGGTTTCATCCGTATCGGTGGATGCGACCCGGCTGACGTCCGTGATGTAGCCAGCAAGGATGGTGCCGACGGCGGTGGGGGTGATTTTGGGCGGGTCTCCTGCCCTGATCCGTTCGGATTCCAGATGAATGAGTTCGGACGTGAGTTTCGCCGACAGGTATCCACGTGAGGGGTGTTCCGCCGATCCGTCATGGTCGCGGAAGGTCAACGTGGCCGCTTCCAGGGCTGCGCTGAGCGCTTTTCCGTCGCCTACTCTGAGGCCGGTCATATAACGCTTCAGAGCTGTGGGATCTTGGGTGAAGAAATCCTGAGCCGCCGCTGGGTCCCGGGCCAGCGCGGTCATCACCCCCACCATGGAATCCCTGAACGCCCCCGGGGAAACCACCGCTGGTTCGTCCGACCGCAGCGGTTGATGGATCTTGGCGTCGATCTTTCTGGCCACATCCAAGAGGAAAGCGGCGTCGAAAGTGCCGTGCGCCAGCGCCCTGGAGAGCGCGTAGTGTCTGCCGGAAAGATCGGCGGTGAGTTCGTTTCGCCAGGCGGTGCTCAGCCGAGGGCTGGCGGTGGCCAGTGCCTTGCCTAGGGCTGCTTGCAGGCGCTGTGCGTTGGCGTCGTCGGCAGGGTCGGTGGTCTTCGCGAGTAGGTCATGAAATGTGCGCGTGCCGAGGGCGTACATCAGAGTGGTGGAGAAGACGGGATCGGTGATTCGCTTCTCCAGCGCGGTGAGGGACTTTTCGGTGATCTGCCCATCGCGCGTGGTCTCATCGAGAGCCATGGCTGCGGCGTAGACCTCGGGATCGTTGGCGGCCTTGTTGTAGAGCCCTTCGTCGAAAGCGGTCAGTCCGCTCGTCGGGCCGGATCCCGGGCCCCAGTCCAGGCGGACGGCCTGGATGGTCTCGTTCCGCCTGCGGAGTTCGGGTCTCTTGCTGCTGATCCAGTTCTGCAGTTCGCGCAGGGCAGCTAAGCCGGATGTGTCCAGGTCCAGCCTGGTCAACGCCCGCCGGATGTGCAGTTCGTTCGCGCTCAGCGTGTTCCCCGCCCGGCCCAGGCCCTTTTCGAATTCGTCCATCAGCTTGGGGTCGATCCCCGAGAAATCCCAGTCGACTACGTTACGCGGGGGGGCCGGGGGCTGCTGTGGGCGCGGCGACGGCTTTGGTGAGGGCTGCGTCATCGGGCCTCCGACGCGATCGGATGCGCACGGGAACTTCAGACTACATAGATCACACCTTCTTTCTGCTGGTTTTCGGGAGAGAGGCACGTTTACAGCGTCGACGACTGTGAGCCCTCCCTATTGGGTTTGTGGCGCAGACAGCCCGCCAAGGAATCGGTTCATTCATAAGTCTCGATTTGGCTGATGAAAAATTCGTCAGAGAGACGGCGCGGAGGGCCCCGGGCGGGGCCGCTTGATGGGCTGCCCGACCGGGGCCGACGTTGACCGAAAATCGATTACTTCACCGAATAGGAGTGGGCGCCTGTGCCTGCCAAGTTTCCCTTTTCGACGATCAGGTATTCGTCGCGGATAGGGGTGCCGTCCAGCCAGCATTCGAGGATTTCGCGGGTGCCGGCGGCGTAGCGAGCTTGGGCGGACAGGGAGGAGCCGGAGATGTGCGGAGTCATGCCGTGGTGGGGCATGGTGCGCCACGGATGGTCGGCGGGGGCCGGTTGGGGGAACCAGACGTCTCCGGCGTAACCGGCCAGTTGGCCGCTCTCCAGGGCGCGGACCACAGCGTCGCGGTCGGCGATTTTCGCGCGGGCGGTGTTGATCAGGTAGGCGCCGCGCTTCATGGTGCCGATCAGGGTGTCGTTGAACATGCCCTCGGTCTCCGGGTGCAGCGGGGCGTTGATGGTGACGACGTCGCAGTGCGGGACCATGGCCGCGGCGCTCTCGTGGAAGGTGAGGTTGAGCTCCTCCTCGACCTCGCGGGGCAGCCGGTAGCGGTCGGTGTAGTGCAGGTGCACGTCGAACGGGTGCAGTCGGCGCAGGACCCCGAGGCCGATCCGCCCGGCGGCCACGGTGCCGACGTGCATGCCCTCCAGGTCGTACGACCGGGACACGCAGTCCGCGATGTTCCAGCCCCCCTTCAGCACGGTCTCGTACGACGGCAGATAGTTGCGCACCAGCGAAAGGATCATCATGGCCACGTGCTCGGCCACCGAGATGCTGTTGCAGTAGGTGACCTCGGCGACCGTGATGTTGTGCGCGATGGCCGCGTCCAGGTCCACGTGGTCGGAGCCGATCCCGGCGGTGATGGCCAGCTTCAGCTTCGGCGCCCTGGCGATGCGTTCCGCCGTCAGGTACGCGGGCCAGAACGGCTGCGAGATCACCACATCGGCGTCGACGAGCTCCTGGTCGAACACCGAGCCCTCGCGGTCCTTGTCGGATGTGACGACGAGCGTGTGACCCTGGCTCTCCAGGAACGACCGCAGGCCGAGCTCACCGGAGACGCTGCCGAGCAGCTGGCCGGGGGTGAAGTCGATGCCCTTCGGGGTCGGGAGGGTCTGGCCGCCGGGGTAGTGGTCGATGTGCGGAAGGTCGTCGCGGGCGTACGCCGAGGGATAGCCGTCGACCGGGTCGTCGTACAGAACGCACAGGATTTTCGCCATGGGTTTGCTCCTAAAGAGAATCGGGTCGTATTTCCACCCTCCTCGCGCTGCGGATAAAGAGTCAAAATGAATTTGCCTATTTATTGATAGATATAAACTATCGCAGGTAATCGTGGAGTAGCCGGTCGAGAGTGCCGCGGATGTCGATGTGGGCGGTGACGTCGAGCAGGGCGCGGGCCAGGACCGGTTCGGGGGTACGGTCGGCGATCACCAGGCCGACCCGGGGGGCCTGGCGGGGGTTTTCGAGGGGGATCACGCGCATGCCGTCAGGGACGCCGAACATGTGCAGCCAGGCGTGGGCGATCACGCTGGACCAGCGGTGGGTGGCGACATGGGCGTACAGAGCGGAGACGGTGTCGGTTTCGACGGCGGGGACGGCGACGACGCCGGCCCATTCGAAGATGCCGTCGAGGATGCGGCGGTTGCGCATCTCGGGGGCGAGCAGGCAGAGCGGGAGGGCGGCCACCTCGGTCCAGCGCACGAAAGCGCGGCCGGCGAGTTCGGCGTCGTCGGGGGTGAGGAGCAGGTAGCGCTCCTCGTAGAGGGGGGTCGTGCGGACGTTGCCCAGCGGCTCTCCGTCCAGGTACGTCATGGCGACGTCCAGCTCGAAGTCCGCCAGGCGGCGGGTGATCTCGCGGGAGGAAAGGGACGCGAGGGACACGCGGGCATGCGGGTGGCGTTCGCAGAACGGGGTGGTGAGCAGGGAGGCAGCCGTCAGGGCGGTGGGGATGGCGCCCATGCGCAGGGTGCCGGAGAGGCTGCTGCGCATCAGGGACAGATCCTGGCGGAGGGCGTCGGCTTCGGCCAGGATGCGGTGAGCCCACAGCAGGACACGCTCGCCTTCGGGGGTGAGGCCGTCGAACTTGCGGCCACGGCGGACGATGGGCACGTCCAGTTCGCGCTCAAGCTTGCGGATCGCGGCGGAGAGGGAGGGCTGGGAGACGTGGCAGGACGCCGCCGCCCGGGCGAAATGTCGCTCCCGGGCCAGCGCGACCAGATACTCCAGTTGGCGCAACAGCACGTCACAGCATGTCGTGTGATCGTGGGGTTGGTCCAGTGATATCTCACCTGCGAGGACATCGAGGGATATCACGATGCTGTTGCGAGGCATGTCGGATGTATTGGCCAGAAAGTGCGAGGGTAAGGTGATATTTCGTGACGACGTTCCGAATCAGTGAGGCAGCCGGGCTGCTCGGAGTGAGCTCCGACACCGTGCGTCGCTGGGTGGACGCGGGTCGGCTCCCGGCGCGCCGGGATGACAACGGGCATCGCATCGTGGAGGGCTCGGACCTGGCCGCGTTCGCGCGAGCGCAGATCGAGACCGGAAACGGCTCGGGGCACTCGTCCGCGCGGAACCGGCTCCGGGGGATCGTGACCGAAGTGATCAAGGACGCGGTGATGGCCCAGGTGGAGATCGCCGCGGGCCCGTACCGGGTGGTGTCGCTGATGAGCCGCCAGGCCGCCGACGAACTGGGCCTCGCGCCCGGCGTCGTCGCGGTTGCCGTGATCAAGTCCACCAATGTCGTCGTGGAGATCCCCGATCAGAGTCAGTAGTCAGTAGGAGGACCCATTGTTCAGGCGCGTTTCCGGATTGCTCATCGCGGTCCTCTTAGCCGCATCCGCATGCGGTACGAGCGATGACACGGCCGCACCGGCGGCCAGCGCTCCGGCCGCGACAGAGCTGACCGTGTTCGCCGCCGCGTCCCTGACCGAGACCTTCACCGAACTCGGCAAGACCTTCGAAGCCGCCCACCCGGGTACGACCGTGAAATTCAACTTCGGCTCCAGCGCCACCCTGGCCACCCAGATCACCCAGGGCGCGCCCGCCGACGTGTTCGCGGCCGCCAGCCCGGCGACGATGACGACGGTCACCGACGCCGGTCTCGCCACCGGCCCGACCGTGTTCGTGAAGAACAAGCTGCAGATCGCCGTGCCGCCGGACAACCCCGCCAAGGTCGAATCCCTCAAGGACCTGACCGACCCCAAGGTCAAAGTCGCCCTCTGCGCCGAACAGGTCCCCTGCGGCGCCGCCGCGATCAAGGCCCTGGACGCCGCCGGCCTGAAGGTCACCCCCGTCACGCTGGAACAGGACGTCAAGGCCACCCTCACCAAGGTCGAACTAGGCGAGGTCGACGCCGCCCTCGTCTACCAGACCGACGTCATCGCCGCCGCGGGCAAGGTCACCGGCATCGCCTTCCCCGAAGCCGACCAGGCCATCAACGACTACCCGATCGCGACCCTCACCAAGGCCCCCGCAGCCGACCTGGCCAAGCAGTTCGTCGACTTGGTCCTGTCCCAGCAGGGTAAGGATGTGCTGACCAAGGCGGGCTTCCAAGCCCCTTGACGATCGAAGGCGAATCAACCGGATGAACGACACCGATCGCTCGCCGGTAGCGGGCCGTCTGCCGTGGGTGCTCGTACTGCCCGCGGCAATCGGCCTGGTGTTCCTGGTTCTGCCGCTGGTCGGGCTGCTCGTCCGAGCGCCGTGGTCCACGCTCTGGGCGCGCCTCACGGAGCCTCAGGTGCTGGAGGCGTTGCGGCTTTCGCTGGTCACGGCGACGCTGGCCACGGTGATCTGCATGGTGCTCGGGGTGCCGCTGGCCTGGTGCCTGGCCAGGTTGGCGTTTCCGGGGCGCCGGGTCGTACGCGCGCTGGTGACCGTGCCGCTCGTTCTGCCACCGGTGGTCGGGGGAGTCGCGCTGCTGCTGGCGCTGGGGCGGCGTGGGCTGGTAGGGCAGTGGCTGGACAGCACGTTCGGCATCACCTTGCCGTTCACGACGGCGGGTGTGGTGGTGGCTGAGGCGTTCGTGGCCATGCCGTTTCTGGTGATCAGTGTGGAGGGGGCGCTTCGAGCCGCCGATCTGCGCTTCGAGGAGGCCGCCGCCACGCTGGGCGCGACGCGCTGGGTCGTGTTCAGGCGGGTCACGCTGCCGCTGATCGCGCCGGGGACCGTGGCGGGCGCGGTGCTCTGCTGGGCGCGGGCGCTCGGCGAGTTCGGGGCGACGATCACTTTCGCCGGGAACTTCCCGGGGCAGACCCAGACCATGCCCCTGGCCGTCTACCTGGCCCTGGAGACCGAACCTGAGGCCGCGATCGTGCTCAGCCTGGTGCTCCTGGCGGTGTCTGTGATCATCCTGGCCAGCCTGCGCGATCGATGGGTGAACAGCCCGTGACCCTGACCGCCCGGCTCCGTCTCACCCGCCCGAACTTCCGCCTCGATCTCGACCTTGAGGTGGCGCCCGGCGAGGTCGTCGCCCTGCTCGGCCCCAACGGCGCGGGCAAGACGACCGCGTTGCGCCTGCTGGCCGGGCTCACCCGCCTGACCGAAGGCCACATCACCCTGGACGGCCAGCCCCTGCACGACCTCGCCGCCGAGAAGCGCCCCATCGGCATGGTCTTCCAGGATTACCTGCTGTTTCCCCACCTGTCCGCGCTGGACAACGTCGCCTTCGGCCTCCGCTGCCACGGTGCCGCCAAGGCCGAATCCCGCCGCCAGGCCGCCGCCTGGCTGGCCCGCGTCGGCCTCGAAGACCACGCCGGCGTACGCCCCAGACAGCTGTCCGGCGGCCAAGCCCAACGCGTCGCGCTGGCCAGAGCCCTGGTCATCCGCCCCCGACTGCTCCTCCTCGACGAGCCACTGGCCGCCCTGGACGCCCACACCCGCCTGGAGATCCGCTCCCAGCTCCGCCGCCACCTCGCCGACTTCGACGGCGCGACGGTCCTCGTCACGCACGACCCTCTCGACGCCATGGTCCTGGCCGATCGCCTGGTCGTCATCGAACACGGAACCATCGTCCAGGAAGGCACCCCCACCGAGGTCGCCCGCCGCCCCCGCACCGACTACGTCGCCCGCCTGGTGGGCCTCAACCTTTATCGAGGCACCGCCACCGACCGCCAGATCAAAGTCGACGACATCCTCTTCACCGTCACAGAACGCCTTGAAGGACCAGCCTTCCTCGCCTTCGCCCCCAGCGCCGTCGCCCTCTACCGCACCCGCCCCGACGGCAGCCCCCGCAACCTCTGGCAGGCCACGATCGACGGCATCGAACGCCACGGCGACAACATCCGCATCCACCTCAGCGGCCCGATCCCCGCTGCCGCCGACATCACCCCCGCCGCCGTCACCGCCCTCGACCTCACCCCTGGCCAAGACGTATGGGCCTCCGTCAAAGCAACGGAGACCCACGCGTATCCGGCCTAGGAAGGGCCTCCACGGGGGGGGATGCGCGGCGCCGTGGAGGCCAGGAGGGTGGATTTAGGTGCCGTAGACCTCGAATTCCCAGAGGGAGTAGCCGTACTGGGTGAGGGCACGTTGGGTGCCGTTTATGCGGACATAACGCCCAGAGCCGGAGACCGTCAGGTCGTCGATGCCGCCGTCGCTGGTTGTGGTGGTGTAGATGTTCGTCCAGGTGGTGGCGTTGGGGGAGGTTTGGATCTGGTAGGCGCGGCCGTAGGCGGCTTCCCAGTTGAGGCGGACCCGGTTGATCGCGTACGACGCGCCCAGGTCCACCTGGATCCACTGCGGATCGGCGTAGAGGCTGCTCCACCGGGTGGCGGAGTTGCCGTCGACCACGTTGCCCGCCACGTTCGCGCCGGCTTCGGTGCTGGAGGCCGTCACCGGCTTGCCCTGGGCGAGGTCCGAGCCGGGGTTGCCGGTGCCGGGGACGCTCACGCCGGGGCCGATGAAGGTGTAGCTGTCCACGTCGTAGAGCGTGCCGGTGCCGTTGAACACCAGGTACAGGTCGTGGGTGTTGTCGTCGGGCTTGGTGACGGGGCCGGTGACCTCGGTGTAGTTGTCCCAGCCGCCGGTGTTGCCGACGGTGAGCCTGGCGACTTCGGGGCCGGTTGGTGAGTCGTACCGGAAGGACAGGGTGCCGCCCGCGTTGGCGGAGCTCACCCGGGCCTTGACGCTGGTGATGCCCTTGAGGCTGACGGCGTGGTGCCGTACCCACTCGCCGCCCTGGATGTCGCCGAGGCGCTTGCCGCCCTCGGCGGCGGCCTGGTCGACGACGCGGGGGCCGTTGAGCGTGACGTAGTGCTCGGCCTGCCACTGCTTGGGCCAGACG
The DNA here is from genome assembly GCF_039871605.1 of Acrocarpospora sp. B8E8. Classification (NCBI taxonomy): domain Bacteria; kingdom Bacillati; phylum Actinomycetota; class Actinomycetes; order Streptosporangiales; family Streptosporangiaceae; genus Acrocarpospora; species Acrocarpospora sp. B8E8. The sequence goes on from NZ_JBDPLV010000034.1 coordinate 82,711, forward strand.
GTGATCTCGCGCTCGCCGGTGAGCGCGACCGTGCCGGTCGCGCCGCGGTCGGTGTAGCTGCCGCGCAGGACGAAGAACTGCACCGCGTCCAGACCGGCGTGGATCGGGCCGGTGTTGAACGAGGAGCCGCAGCCGGTGCCCTCACCCTCCTCGTGGGCGTGTTCCTGGTGGCCGAGTGCGGCCCGGATGATGACGGAACCGCAGGCGATGGTGCCGTCCTGGGCGTCGGTCGCGCTGGCGGTGAGGTTGAGGTTCTCGCTCCAGCTGTACATGCCGCCCGCGGGGATGCCGTTGAGCGTCACGACCGGCCGGTTGTTGCCCACCACGATCGGGAGCACCACCGTGCCGGTACGTCCGCCGGGATCCCGCACGGTCAGCCTCGCCCGCTTGTCACCCACGGTGGTGTACGTGAACGACGGGTTGGCGGCTGTCGAATCGGTGGTGCCGTTGTTGTCGAAGTCCCACGCGTATGTGATGGTCTCGCCGTCGGGGTCGGAGCTGCCCGCGCTGGAGAAGGTGACCGCCAGCGGCGCCAGCCCGTTGTTGACGTTGGAGGTGGCCTGGGCGATCGGCGACCTTCCCCCCTGGACATAGTTGATCTTGTAGAGTCCGGCGTCGGCCGCGCCGGAGAAGTAACCGCTGCCGTACTCCAGCAGGTAGAGCGAGCCGTCCGGCCCGAACTCCATGTCGATCGGGTGCACCCAGGTTCATGCCCGCGAGCACCGGCTCGATGATGGTCGGGTTCCCGGTCGACGGGTTGCCGTTGTCGAACTGGACCTCCTTGATCCAGTTACGGCAGTACTCGGAGATCAGCCATTTGTTGTCGTAGTACTGCGGCCACTTCACGTCCGACACCAGGGTGGCGTCGTAGTGATAGACCTCGGTGTGGTTCGGCGAGCCGCAGCCGCCCGGGTTGTCCAGGGCCGGCCACTGCACGCTGCCGCCGTGCTGTTCCCACACGGTGGACGCCTTGGTGGGCGGCAGTTGCTGCTGCCCGGTGTTGCGCGGCGAGTTGTTGACCGGACCGGTGCTGCCGCCACACGGGAACCAGCCCCGCGGCGCGTTCGCCGCGAAGTCCCAGTCGTTGTAGGCCACGTTCGGCCCGCCGCAGTACGGCCAGCCGTAGTTGCCCGGCGCGGTCGCCCGGTTGAACTCGTCGTAGGCCGCCGGACCCCGGTTCGGGATGGTGGCCCCAGCGTCGGGCCCGACCTCGCCCCAGTACAGGGTGTTGTTGGCCTTCTTGTCGACCCAGATCCGGTACGGGTTCCGCACCCCCATGATGTAGATCTCCGGCTTGGTCTGCGCCGTCCCCTGCGGGAACAGGTTGCCCGCCGGGATCGTGTAGGTGCCGTTGTTCTCCGGGTGGATGCGGTTGATCTTGCCGCGCAGGTCGTTGGTGTTGCCCGACGTGCGCTGTGCGTCGTACTGCGGGTTGCGGCTGGTCCGCTCGTCGATCGGCGCCATGCCCGCCGAGTCGCCGCCGGAGTTGGTGTTGTCGCCCACTGCGAAATACAGGTTGCCGTTGGTGTCCCAGCTCATCGACCCGGCCGAGTGGCAGCACAGGTCACGCTCGGTCGGCCATTCGATGATCATGTCCTCGCTGGCGGGGTCGAGGACGTTGGTGGCCGGGTTGAAGGTGAACCGGGAGATGCGGTTGACCAGCGGTGTCACCTTGGGGGAGTAGAACAGGAACACCCAGCGGTTGGTGGCGAACTGGGGGTGGAGGGTGATGCCTATCAGGCCGTCCTCGAAGCGGGCGTCCAGCTGAACGGTCAGCGCGACCGTGGTGGTCTGGGTGGCCGGGTTGTAGACCCTGACCTGGCCGCCGCCGGCGGAGGTGCCGCGGTTGATGTAGAGGACCTTGCCGTCGGGGAGCACGGACAGCTCGATCGGCTCGCCCATGGAGAGGCCGCCGTCCAGCTTGACCTTCTCGAAGCCACTGGTCGGGGGTGGGGCTGCGGCGGCCGGGGGCGCGGCGAGTGCCGTACCGGCCAGGACGGGTAACAGGAGCGCGGATAGAGCGCGACGCAGGCGCGCGGAACCGAACACGAGAACTCCAGAGGATGTAGAGAGGGGGTGTCAGGAGCCGTAGACGTCGAATTCCCAGAGGGAGTAGCCATACTGCGTGAGAGCCCGCTGAGTGCCATTTATCCGGACATATCGCCCGGTGCCGGTCGCGTTGACGTCGTCCACGCCGCCGTCGCTGGTGGTCGTGGAGTAGATGTTCGTCCAGGTGGTGCCATTCGGCGAGGTCTGGATCTGGTACGCGCGACCGAACGCCGCCTCCCAGTTCAGCCGGACCCGACTGATGTTGTAACTCTGACCGAGATCCACCTGAATCCACTGCGGATCGGCATACGCGCTACCCCACCGGGTGGCCGAGTTGCCATCGGTCGCGTTCGCGGCCACATGCGCGCTCCCGGTCTCCACGCTGGACGCGGTCGTCGGCTTGCCCTGCGCGATGTCGCTGCCCGGCTGCGGCGGCTGGCCGCCGTCAACCTTGATCCGGATATTCCGGTAATTGATGTCGGCACCGTCACCGTCGTTCTGCACGCCGATGTAGCCATTGGCGATGTTCCGCGTGCTCGTGTAGTCGTTGATCTTGACGCCGTTCAGCCAGATCTCCACCCGCTGCCCGTGCACCCCGATCTCGTACGCGTTCCACTGCCCCGGCGGATTGAGCGCCGCCGCCCGCGCGGCCGTGTCCGGCGCCTTGAAGCTGTACACACTGCCCGTGGTCCGGCTCGGGTCGGCGTCCGTGGCGTCGATCTGAATCTCGTGACCGGTGTTCACCGGACCCCAGGGGTCGTTGCCGGGATCGGTGAAGCCGATGAAGACGCCGCCGTTGTCGTCGCCCGGCATCATCCAGTCGACCTTGAGCGAGTAGTTGCTGAAGGTGGACACCGGATACCAGAGCAGGCCCATGCCGCCGAACGAGGTCAGCGTGCCGTTGGCCAGGGTGAACCCGCCGGGGCCCGCCATCCGCCACTGGCTGAAGGTGTTCTGGTTGCCGTCGAAGAGCTGGGTGTAGCCGACCTCGGGACGGCAGTCCGCCGGGACCGCCTTGGCCGCCACCCGGATGCCGCCGAGCAGCATGGTCCGGAAGTTCGCGTCCGCGTAGCTCTCCTCGGTGTGACCGAGCCCGGTGTACCAGGAACGCCCGCCCTGGTAGTCCTGGCACCAGGTGATCGGGTGGTCGCCCATCGACCCGCCCGAGTACGACGATTCGTCCAGGCTGGCCAGCACCCGGACCGCCGAGCGCGGGTTGGTCCGGTAGTTGTACCACTCGTCGGTCCGCGTCCAGGTCGGCGCCAGGTGCGAGGTGGACGGATTGGCCCGGTCCTCGACTTTGATGGTGGCCTGCTGGGTGGCCGGGTGGGATTGGAAGTAGGCGCCGACCAGGCCGCCGTACCAGGCCCAGTCGTACTCGGTGTCGGCCGCCGCGTGCACCCCGACGTAGCCGCCACCGGCGGCGATATAGGACTGGAACGCGCTCTGCTGGGTGGCGTTGAGCACGTCACCGGTGGTGGAGAGCCAGATCACTGCCTGGTACTGGGCCAGGTTGGCGGTGGTGAACGCGTTCGCGTCCTCGGTGGCCACCACGGTGAAGCCGTTGGCCGCGCCGAGCTGCTGGATGGCGGTGATGCCGTTGGGGATGGACGAGTGCCGGAACCCTGCCGTCTTGGAGAAGACCAGCACCCGGGTGAGCGGCGCGGCCGACGCGCTGCTCGGAAGTAGGGCGAGGCCCGCTGTGACTAGGACGAGTGATAATAAGGCGCGAAATAAGGTTGAAATCGGTCGTTTGGGCATCAACATACGCCACTCCTTGAGTTGAAGAGGAGCGCGCCGCCGCACCTATGACGAACAGAATGGTTCTTGATCAACCGACTTATGATTTCTTCCGCCCGAAGGTTCACATGAGGCGAGCATAAGTGTCAATACATAAATTACTAATTGCCCCCTGAGCTGGGTGTCTCTGACGGGGTTCGTTACCCTTTGGCCACGTGCCCTCCGCTCCACCCCGGCCCTTAGTGCTGCTCCCCTCCCTCGCCTCCCTCACGGCGGCCGCTCCGCTCGCCATCGACATGTACGTCCCGGCCTTCCCCGACATGGTCCGCACCCTGGAAACCACCAGCTCCGGCGTGCAGCTGTCGATGACCGCCTTCCTGGCCGGCCTCGTCCTCGGCCAGCTCCTGCTCGGCCCGATCAGCGACACCCTCGGCCGGCGCGGCCTGCTGCTCGGCGGCACCGCGCTGTTCGGCTTCTTCTCCCTGCTCTGCGCCCTCGCCCCGACCGTGCAGTTCCTGGCCACCGCAAGATTTCTGCAAGGCGCGGCAGGCGCGTGCGGCGCCGTGCTGGCCCGCGCCGTGATCGTGGACTGGTATCGCGGGCCAAGCGTCGCCCGCTACTTCTCCACCCTGGCCATCATCACCGGCGTCGCCCCCGTGATCGCCCCGCTGCTCGGCGGCCTGATCCTGCTCGGCGCCCCCTGGCAGGCCGTCTTCCTGGTCCTCGCCCTGGTCGGCCTCGCCCAGTGCGCCACAGTCTGGTGGCGCGTGCCCGAATCCCTACCCCCCGACCGCCGCAACCCCGGCGGCCTCCGGGTCGCCTTCCACGCCATGGGCGGCCTGCTGCGCAACCGCTTCTTCGTCGGCTACGCCATCGCCCTGTCCTGCGCCGCCGCCGCTCTCTTCGTCTACGTGTCCGGCTCGTCGTTCGTCTTCCAGATCGTGTACGGCATGAGCCCCCTCGGCTACGGCGTCGTCTTCGCGGTCAACGCCCTCTGCATGACCGCCGCGGCCGCCCTGTTCGGCGCGTTATCCCGCCGGGTCCGCCTGAACACCCTGCTGATGACCGCCCTCGCGGTGTCCTTCACCGGGACCCTCGCGCACGTCGTCATCAACCTCACCACCGGCGGCAACATGGCCGTGACCTGGACCTGCCTGATCCTCACCATCGCGGGCATGGGCACGGCCTTCCCCGCCATCATGACCATCGGCCAGGGCGTGGCGGGCCACTCGGCCGGCAGCGCCTCCGCCCTGCTCGGCGGCGGCCAGTTCCTGCTCGGCGCGATCGCCGCCCCCATCGTGGGGGTGTTCGGGGAGAGCAGTGCCACCCCCATGGCCGTCATCATGCTGGTGGCCCTCACCTGCGCGGTCCTGGCGCTCGCCGTCCTGGCCCGCCCCTGGCGGGGCCACGGCGAACACTCAGGATGACGACGGCGCGGGCCCGGTCGAGGAGCGCGCCAGCAGTTCGGTACGGAACACGAACTCCCCTCGGGGCGGCGAGAGCGCGTGAATCTCGTCGATCAGACCCCGGACCGCCGCCGTGCCCATGGCCTGGACCGGCTGCCGGAGCGTGGTGAGCGGAGGATCGGAGAACACGGTCACCGACGAGTCGTCGAAGCCGACCACCGACACGTCGTGCGGCACGCTCAACCCCAGGCCACGCACCGCCCGTACGGCACCGAAAGCCATGATGTCCGACCCGCAGATGATCGCCGTCGCCCCCCGGTCGATGAGCCGCGACGCCGCGACCTGCCCACCTTCGACGGTGAACGTGGTGTGCTCCACCATGTCCGACAAATCCAGACTGAGGGTGGCTTTCGCGGCCTCCAGGAACCCGGCCACCTTCCTGATCACCGGCACATACCGCTCGGGCCCGATGGCCATGCCGATCCGGACGTGCCCCAGCGAGGCCAGGTGCTCGACCGCCAGATACATGGCCGACTTCTCGTCCACCGAGATGGACAGCACGTCGAGCCCCGGCAGGAACCCGTTGATCAGCACGATCGGCAGCCCCCGGTCGACCAGCCGCCGGTAGCGGGACGGGTCGGCGTGGGTGTCGGCGTGCATGCCGGAAACGAAGATGATGCCCGCGGTGTTGTGTTCCAACAACATTTCAACGTACTCATCCTCGCTGACGCCGCCCGGGGTCTGGGTGCACAGCACCGGCGTGTACCGCTGCTGCGCCAGCAGCGTGCCGATCACCTGAGCGAACGACGGGAAGATGGGATTTTCCAGTTCGGGCACTACCAAGCCCACCAGCCCCGCGCTTTTGCGCGGGGCTTCGGGCTTGAACGGGCGCTCGTAGCCGAGTGCTTCGACCGCGGCCAGGACCAGGTCCCGGGTGTCCTCCGCCACACCTGCCTTGGCGTTCAGGACCCGGCTGACAGTGGCCTCGCTGACACCGGCACGGGCGGCGACTTCCGTCAAGGTCACTTTCATGCTGAAAGTCTAACAGTCCTTGCAGCAGGAATTCATGATGGCTTTCATGGCTGCCAGGTGTAGACGGTCGTGTCCGTCGACCCCTGCGTGTCGGCCGGCACGGTGAAACTCCGGTTCGAGCCGCCCTCCCAGATCGTCGATCCGCCGTTCTTCTTCAGGAACTTGAACTGGATCGTCGTTCCGGCCGGCACCGACACCGGCAGGAACCACTCCGGATAGTTCGGGTTGTGCATGGCCTCGGTCGACTTGGCGGCGTCCCACGAGCCCAGCTCCGGGATGTTGCCGACCACGTGGATGTTCTCCCCGGGGACCGTGGCGGTATTGATCTTGAAGATGACCTGGACCTGGTTGCCGGACAGCACCTCGTAGCGGAAGGTGTTGCTGACGTTGGCGCCCTTGGTCACGGTGATGTTCTGCACCCCGGCGACCGCGCCCGCGGGCACGGTGGTGGTGATCTGGCCGTCGGAGTTCGACGTCACCGTGGCGGTGACCGTGCCGAACTTGACGGTCACCGCGCCACCCAGGCCGGTGCCGTAGATGTAGGCGGTGTTCCCGGCGCGCCCGGAGGTGGAGACGACATCGCCGATGCGCGGGATCGTGGTGCCCAGCGACGGGTTGTAGGACCAGACGTTCACCTCGCCGCCGGACAGCGTGAAGCTCGGGAGCTGCCCGCCCGCGACCGTGGTGGACGCGCCGCCGAGCAGGCCGGTCAGCTGGTCGGTGTAGGTTCCGGCCGGGATCGTGGTCGACAGCGCGGGCACGACGAACGCCGTGTTCGGCTGCCGGTTCACCGAGACGATGACCTGCTTGTCGTAGAACTGCCGCTTGAAGACCAGCACGTCGTTGGTGCTGTGCAGGATCTGCGTCTCGCCGTAGGCCACCGCGTCGTTGGTACGGCGCAGCGCGGACAGCGCCTGGATCACCTTGTACGCCGTGGTGGTCTGGCTGAACGCGGGCGCGGCCGTCTGCAGGAACTGGCGGCCGGCCACGTCACTGGCGTTCACCGAGCTCACGTACTGCTCGGTTCCGTAGTAGATGTTCGGCGTGCCGCGCGCGGTGAGCAGCGTGGCCAGCGCCGCGTGATACGGCTTGTCGTTCGGCTGGATGAAACGGAACCGGGTCACGTCGTGGTTGTCCAGGAACGTCACGGCCTGGTTCTCGTAGATGTAGTCGTTGCTGGTCTGGGTCAGCATCGAGCCGAAGTTCGCCATCGTCTCGGAGAAGTTGCCGAAGGCGTTGGTGGAGGCCCGGAAGTACTCGAAGTCCAGGTTGTTGACGCCGGTGCGGTCCGGGAACGTGCGGTACTCGTCGTATTTGGGGTCGGGGCGGCCGATGAAGAACTCGCCGAAGTGCGCCATCGGGCCCTGCGGCGCGGAGTCGATCGCGTCCTTCAGGCCCTTGGTGAAGGCGGGGTTCATGTGCAGGGTGGCGTCGTGGCGGAAGCCGTCCACGCCTTCGGCCTTCCAGAACAGCGCGGCCTTCTCCAGGTGCTTGACCACGTTCGCGTTCTCCTGGGAGAAGTCGGCGAGCGAGCCCAGCTCCTTGTGCCGGTAACCGAACCTGCTGGAGTCGGCGCCGCGGTCGCCGAGGCCGTGGAACCAGCCGTTGACGTCGGCGTGCGGGTTGGCGAGCAGGTTCTCGGTGATCCCGTCGCTGTTGTTGTCGATCGGCTCGCCGGCGGCGTTGAAGACGTAGTTGCCCAGGCCGTCCTTGTCCGGCTCGTAGAGCTTGCCGTCCTCGGCGGCGTTGCCAAGGGTGGGGTTCTGCCAGCGGCTGGTGTGGTTCGTCACGAAGTCGATGACCAGCTTGATGCCCTCGGCGTGCAGCGCGTCCCGCAGTGAGCGGAACTCCGTCAGGGCGCCGAAGTGCTTGTTGGTGGCGAAGTAGTTGCGCACGTGGTAGCCGTGGAAGCTGGTCCACCGGTCGATGCCGCCGCCGGGCTGGTGGTCTTCGATGACCGTGTCCCGGTTGCGGTAGGGGGCCGAGATCCAGACGGCGGAGATGCCCATGTTCTTCAGGTACGGGATCTTGGCGATGATGCCGTCCCAGTCCCCGCCCTGGTAGAGCTTGAGATCGCTGCCGTTGCCGACGTTGTTGTTGTCCGGGTCGTCGAACAGGGTGGGGTCGAATCCGGCGGGCTTGTTGTTGCCCGTGTCACCGTCGTAGAACCGGTCGGTGATGATCTGGTAGACGACGTCTTTGGGGGTCAATGGTCCGATGGGGGCTCCGGCGGCCAGGGCGGGGGCCTGGGCCGGGAGTAGGGCGAGAAGTACCGCTCCCGCCGCGATCGTGGCGAGCTTGCGTAAGGCGGCCATCTGCGTTCTCCAGAACACTTGACGGTAGGTCCTTCCCGGCTGGGGGCCGGGCTGAGCGCGACCGTATCAAGCCGATTGCAACATGTCAGTAACTGTCTAGAAACTTGCCGAAATCCGTGGTTAGCTTTCGCAAGACGGCAGCGCAAATGCTGCCCTGATTTCGCAAGAAGGGCGGCGCTCAGGCCGCCTGAGAATCTCCCCCTAGGAGCCACCATGCGTTTGAGCCTCAAGCGATCAGGCAAGGTCTCAACGTTGGCCGCGGGTGTCACCCTCCTGCTCACCGCCGGTTGCGGGGGAGGCGGCGAGAGCGCCGCTCCCTCGGCCGCGGCCACCCCTTCAGGACCGGCGCCGGGCGCCACCACGATCGTCGAGCCCACCGACGGCCCGGTGAAGCGGGCCCAGGCGGACCTGGTGATCTGGGCTGACGACACCCGCTCGCCGATCATTCAGAAGATCGCGCAGAGGTTCGCGACCGAGAAGGGCGTGCAGGTCGCCGTCCAGCAGCTGGAGTTCGGCGACATCCGCGACAACCTGGTCACCGCCGGTCAGGCCGGCGAGGGCCCCGACGTCGTCATCGGCGCGCACGACTGGCTGGGCAAGCTGGTCACCAACGGCGCCGTCGCCCCGATCCAGCTCGGTGACAAGACCTCCCAGTTCAAGGAAGTCGCCCTCAAGGCGCTCTCGTACGACGGCCAGCTCTACGGCCTGCCGTACGCGATCGAGAACATCGCATTGTTCCGCAACACCGCGCTGGCGCCCGAGGCGCCCAAGGACTGGAACGCGCTGATGGACAACGCGCTCAAGCTGGTCAAGGAGAAGAAGGCCACCGTGCCGCTGGGCCTGCAGGTCGGTCCTGAGGGTGACCCCTACCACTTCTACCCGGTGCACACCTCCTTCGGCGGCGGCATCTTCGCCACCAAGCCGGACGGCAGCTACGACCCGGCCCAGCTGACCATCGACGACGCGGGCGGCCTGGCGTTCGCCAAGGCGCTGGAGTCGTGGAGCAAGAAGAAGCTGCTCTCCGCCGACCTGACGCTGGACATCGCCAAGGAGGCGTTCAACACCGGCAAGTCGCCCTACATGATCACCGGGCCGTGGAGCACGGAGGACGCCCAGAAGGCGGGCATCGACCTGGCGATCGACCCGATCCCGTCCGCGGGTGGCAAGCCGGCCGCGCCGTTCGTCGGCGTCCAGGGCTTCATGATCTCCGCGAACGCGAAGAACAAGCTCGTCGCCAACGACTTCGTGGTCAACTACCTCGGCACCCCCGAGGTCATGAAGGAGCTGTACGACACCGGCAAGCGCCCCCCGGCCATGATCTCGGTGTACGACCAGGTGAAGAGCGACCCGATCATCGCCGGTTTCGGGGCCGCCGGCGACATCGGCCAGCCGCTCCCCAGCATCCCGGCCATGGACGCGGTCTGGACCGAGTACGGCCACGCCGAGCGCGACATCCTGCTCGGCAAGGGCGACCCGGAGAAGCTGATGAAGCAGGCCGCGGAGAAGATCCGCGCGAAGATCGGCTGATCTTGTGGGATTGACCACCAAGGGCGGTGAGCGCGTCGGCGCTCACCGCCCGCGTCTGGCCGAGGGCGGGTCCACCTCCACCGCGGCGCTGATCGGCAAGATCACGCTGCTCGGCGCCATCAACGCCCTGGCCGTCTACGGCCTGCTGACGGCCTTCGCCGTCGGCGACTGGGGAATCTTCGGCTTCGTCGCGATCGCCACCGCGGTCGCCGACTACGTGTACTTCAGCAAGCGGGTCGAGGCGGGCAAGTACCTGGTGCCGGGGCTGTTGTTCCTGCTGGTCTTCCAGGTCTACATCGTCGTCCATACCGCGGCGGCGGCGTTCACCAACGTGGGCGACGGCCACAACCTGGAGAAACCGCGCGCGCTTGAGCACATTCTCGCGGTTTCGGAGAAGCGTGTCCCGGACAGCCCGCTCTACAAGGTCGCGGTGGTCACCGGGAGCGATGGCACGCTGGAACTGCTCGCCACCGACCCGGCCGGTCAGGTCACCCTGGGCGGTGAGCAGGTGACCGAGGGGATCACGCGGGATTCCTCCGGTAAGGCCACGGCGGTGGAGGGGTATCGCACGCTGGAGTTGCGTGACCTGACCACGCGCCAGGAGGAGGTTCTGGATCTGCGGGTGCCGCTCGGCGCGCAGGGCGCGTTGCGTACCCAGGATGGGGCCACCGGGTTTCTGGCCCGGCCGACGCTGCGGCATGATCCGGCTGCCGACACGTTGACCGATGTGGAGAGCGGCAAGGTCTACGCGGCTTCCCATTCGGGGTATTACGAGGCCGCCGACGGGAGCACCCTCACGCCGGGCTGGACGGAGAACGTCGGGTTCGACAACTTCGCGCGGGTGCTCACCGACACGCGGTTGCGCGGGCCTTTCGTCTCGGTGTTCATCTGGACGTTCGTGTTCGCGGCGCTGTCGGTGCTGTTCAACTTCGCGATCGGGTTGCTGCTGGCGCTGGCGCTGAACAAGACCGGGATGAAGGGGCGCAATCTCTACCGGTCGTTGCTGGTGTTGCCGTATGCGGTGCCGTCGTTCCTGAGCGCGCTGGTGTGGACGGGCATGCTCAATCAGACGTTCGGCTTTGTGAACCAGACGCTGCTCGGCGGGGCTGACGTGCCCTGGCTGAATGATCCGTGGCTGGCCAAGGGCAGTGTGCTGCTGGTCAATCTGTGGCTGGGGTTCCCGTACATGTTCCTGATCTGCACGGGGGCGTTGCAGGCGATTCCGGCCGAGCTCAACGAGGCGGCGAAGATCGACGGTGCGAGTGCGTGGCAGCATTTCCGGCGGGTCACGTTGCCGTTGTTGCTGGTGTCGACGGCGCCGTTGCTGGTGGCGGCGTTCGCGTTCAACTTCAACAACTTCACGGTGATTTACTTTGTCACCGGGGGTGGGCCCAACCTGCCGGAGGCGCCGATCACGCTGGGCAGTACGGATCTGCTCATCTCGATGGTGTACAAGATCGCGTTTGGCGGGGCCGGGCGGGAGTGGGGGTTCGCCTCCGCGATGTCCGCGATGATCTTCGTTATCGTGGCGGGTATCTCGGCCTTCGGGCTGCGGCGGACGCGCTCGCTTGAGGAGACGTACTCATGAGGCGCTGGCTGGCCGACACCGGATGGCGGCACCTGGTCGGGTTCTTCATGCTGGCGTTCGCGCTGTTTCCGCTGGTCTTTGTCATCAGCGCGTCGCTCAATCCGCGTGGGACGCTGACCGCTTCGGCGACGCTGTTCGATGGGGCGTCGCTGGACAACTATCTGAAGTTGTTCACTTCGCCGACCTTGCCGTATACGCGGTGGTTCGCCAACACGATGATCATCGCGGGAGCGACGGCGGTGCTGACCGTGCTGCTCGCGGCCAGCGCGGCCTATGCCTTCTCGCGGTTCCGGTTCCGGGGGCGGCGGCTCGGATTGCTGGGACTGCTGCTCGTGCAGATGTTCCCGCAGGTGCTCGGGGCGGTCGCGATCTTCCTGTTGATGGCGCGGATCAAGGGTGTTTTCCCTGGTATCGGGCTGGGCACCCAGTGGGGGCTGGTCATGGTCTACCTGGGCGGGGCGATGGGGGTGAACACCTTCCTGATCAAGGGATTCTTCGACTCCATCCCGCGTGAGCTGGACGATGCCGCCAAAGTGGACGGCGCAAGCCACGCGCGGGTGTTCTTCACCATCATCCTGCGGCTTGGCGCGCCCGTGCTCGCCGTCATCGGGCTGCTGGCGTTCATCAACACCGTCAACGAGTTCCTGGTCGCCAGCGTGATCCTGCAGTCGCCGTCGGAGCACACGCTCGCCGTCGGCCTCTACACGTTGATCTCCGAACGGCTCTCCGCCAACTGGGGCGTCTTCGCCGCCGGGGCGCTCATCGGGGCGATCCCCAGCGTGCTGCTCTTCCGTTTCCTGCAGCGTTATATCGTTTCCGGTCTTCTCAGGGGGTCAGTAAAGGGATGAAAGTCGCGCTCGTGCCGCACCATGACGGTTCGGCCCTGCACGTGCCGGAACAAAGCCCTTCACTCGGCGACATCGTTCCTGTTTATGTACGCCTTCCGCACGGCTATCCGGTCGAAGCCGTCTATGCGCGCACGGTTTACGACGGCGAACCGCGGTACGCGCAGGCGGTCGTCGATCACCAGGACGCGCTGGAGGTCTGGTGGCGTGCCGACCTGCTCGTGCACAACCCGGACACGCGTTACCGGTTTCTGCTGGATCGGGGGGATGGCGGGCACATCTGGCTGCACGCGGGTGGGCTGAGCGACCATGACCCGACCGATGCCACCGACTTCCGGTTGACCACGTTCGGCGGCCCGCCCGCCTGGGTGGACGATGCGGTGATTTATCAGATATTTCCGGATCGGTTTGCTCGGTCGGGGCAGGTGGATCTGCCCGCGCCCGATTGGGCGTTGCCCGCGCAGTGGAACGACAAGGTCATCGACCGGGGGCCGCAGGCGGGGATCCAGTTCTATGGCGGTGACCTCTACGGGATCGCGGACCGGCTGGACTATCTGGTCAAGCTGGGGGTGGACGTCGTCTATCTGACGCCGTTCTTTCCGGCCGCGTCCAACCATCGGTACAACGCGACCTCGTTCGACCAGGTGGATCCGCATCTGGGTGGGGACGCCGCGCTGGCCGCGCTCACGGCCGCCGCGCATCAACGGGGGATGCGGGTCATCGGGGACCTGACGACGAACCACTCAGGCGACACGCATGAGTGGTTCCGGCGGGCGATGACCGATCCGTCCTCGCCGGAGGCGTCGTACTACTACCTGACCGGTGACGGCGGGTACGTCTCCTGGTTCGACGTGCCTTCGCTGCCGAAGCTCAACTGGAGTTCGCCGGAATTGCGGGAGCGCATTCTGGCGGTGGCTTCGCGGTGGCTGCGGCAGCCGTACGGGCTGGACGGGTGGCGGATCGACGTCGCCAACATGACCGGGCGGCAGGGGGCGGAAGATCACTACCACGAGGCCGCGCGGGCGTTGCGCGGGGTCGTCGATGGGGAGAAGTTCCTGTTCGCGGAGCATTTTCACGACTACACGGCTGATCTGCCCGGTGACGGCTGGCAGGGCGTCATGAACTACGCCGGTTTCGCCAAGCCGGTGTGGTCGTGGCTGACGCCGTACCAGCGGGGGCCGATCATCCCCGGCATCCCGCTGCCACTGCGGGCGCTGCCCGGCGAGCGGACCGCGCAGACGATGCGCGCGTTCGCGGCCGGCGTGCCGTGGTCGGCCACCAACGCCAACGTCACCCTGCTCAGCTCGCACGACAGCCCGCGCATCCGCACCTTCCTCGGCACCGCCGAGCGCGTGGCCGTCGCCGCCGGGTTGCTGTTCACCTATCCCGGCACGCCCATGATGTTCATGGGCGACGAAATCGGCATAGAAGGCGCCAACGGCGAAGACGCCCGCGTCCCGATGCCCTGGGGCGACTCTGTCCATTTCGCCGAACCGACCTACGACGTCTACCGTGAACTGATCGCTCTACGCCGAGCCCACCCCGCCCTCCGCAACGGCGGCCTCCGCTGGCTCCACGCAGGCCCAGACGTCCTCCTCTACCTACGCGAATCCCCCGAAGAACGCCTACTGATCCTGGCCTCTCGCGCCCCCCACACCTCCCTCCACCTGCCCGCCGCTCTCGCCCGCGACATCCCCCACAACATCTACGGCGGAGCCCACACCACCCTGACCGACGAAACCCTCACCCTCCCCACCGACGGCCCAACCTTCCAGGTCTGGTCCCTCTAACCCCGGCCCGGATCCGGCACGCCTTCCTGCAGCAAGCCGATCCGGACCGGGACACCACCCGCGGCCCGCCTGGCCCCACCCCGGGCGGGCCGCTTCCATGCGGCGGGAAGTCTTGCCGCGCTGAAGATCAACAGTTGACGATCATGGGGGTATATCGGGTGCGCTGACAGCCACCGATCCGGGGAGCTCGATTTTCCAATGCAGGCGACCACCCTCACCCGACGCCGCATGATGTTCCTCGGCGCGACCTCCGGGCTCGGTCTCGCGACCCTCGGCCGCTGGCCCGCGCACGCCGCGGCCCCATGGCCCACCCAGCGAGGGGACGGAACGACTTTCGGCGACTCGGAGCGTTTCATCGGCGAGATGCTCCACGTCGGTGACCCGCTCGCCGACGCGGTGGTGGCCGAACTCGTGCTGCTTGGCTCGGACGGTAAGAAATTCCTCCAGAGCGGCATCGCGCAGGGTCTGAAATCCCTCGCCGACCCGCCGCCCGCGCTCGCCGCGTTCCTCCGGGCCAACGAGACGATTCCCCCGTGGGTCACCCCTTCGACGTACACGGGTGGATCCAGGACATTCATGTCCATCCCGCTGCCTGCGCATGCGCTCACCCTGGCGCTAGGCGCCCTGACCCACACCTACAGCTCGCCCGCCATCGCCGCCGTCCTGATCGGCACGGGCGAGCTCATCAACAGCACCCAGCGCCGCCTCCTGGAAACCACCGACTGGTTGCTCCGCTGCATGCAACCAGGGGCGCTTCGCGTCGGCGGCCGCGGCTACGTCGCCACCCTGCAGGTCCGCATGCTGCACGCCCAAGCCCGCGCCAGAACCCTCGCCAACGGCTGGAACGTCGCCGCCTTCGGCACGCCCATCAGCCAGGTCGACCTGGCCCGCACCTGGCTCGACTTCCTCCCCATCTCGTACGGCTGCCTCTCCCGCCTCGGCTACGACCTGACTTCCAACGAAATTTCCGACCTCTACCGGACGTGGTGGTACATCGCCCACCTGCTTGGCATCGACCCCCGCTTCTACCGCTCGATCACCGACCACACCACCGCCCGCCGCCTCCTCACCCTCGTGGACGCCACCAACCAACCCCCCGACGCCAACTCCCGCGCCCTCGTCACCGAATCCGTCCGCGCCACCTCCGGCCTCTTCTCCCTGGCCACCGTCCTCCCACCCATCAGCGCAGAAACCGTCAACGCCACCTTCCGCCACATCAACGGCGACCCCATCTCCGACCTGTACGCCATCCGCCGCACCCCCGCCCAGGCCCTCATCCCCCCCACCGCCCTGGCCACCCGCAACACCCGAACCCTGGCCCGCGCCATCCCCCTCACCTGGAACACCCAGATCAAATTCAACGAAAGCCTCACCGAAACCTTCCTCAACCTCCTCCCCACCTCCGCTTACGCAAACGGCGGCTACGCCCACAAATAGATCAGCGCGAATCGTATCGAATCAGTCACATCTCCTCCGGGTAAGCAGCCCAGGACGCCATCAGGCGTCTACATTTACTGCGTGTCACGGGGGCTGATTCAGCCTGGGTCAGTTTGAATCAGCGCGCATGGTAATGGGGGACAGCGACGTGGCCGATGTGTCGGAAGGCGAGGGGAGCGATTCTCGCGCGCGCCGCTTGCGGCTCGCGGCCACGTTGCGCCGCCTGCGGGATCTGTCCGGCCTGTCCGGTCGTGAGCTCGCCCACCGGGTCCAGATCAGCCAGTCCAAGGTGTCGCGTATCGAATCGGGAGTGACCATGCCCTCCCTGCCGGAAGTCCAGCGCTGGGCGGAGGCCGTCGACGCGCCCCTGGACACCCGCGAACGGCTGGCCGACCTGACCCAGGCCGCCGTCTACGAAAGCCACGCCTGGCGCACCGCGCTCCAGGGCAAGCCGCACCTGCAGGACGACTTCCAGGAGCGGGAGTCCTCCGTCCGCCTGGTGCGCAACTTCCAGTGCGCGGTCATCCCCGGGTTGCTCCAGACGGCGGCGTACGCGCGCGCGGTGTTCGCGATGTCGGTCTTGCCGTACGAGAAGGAGGACCTGGCCGCCGCGACGGCGAGTCGCCTGTTCCGGCAGGAGGCCCTCTACGAGGGCGACCGGCGCTTCGACTTCCTGATCACCGAAGCGGCGCTGCGCTGGCGGCCGAGCTCGCCGGCCCAGCTGCTCGCGCAGTGGGATCGCCTCGCGTCCGTGAGCACGCTGGACAACGTCTCCATCGGGCTGATCCCGCACGGCCGCCAGTCGACCGTCCTGCCGCTGCACGGTTTCGTCATCTACGGCCCGGTGTACGGCGGCGACGACGACACCGCGGAAACCTTCGTGGAGGTGGAGACCAACCACGCCAAGCTCACCATCCCCGACTTCGATATCACGCTGTACGAGAAGCAATGGTCGCTGCTCACCGAGATGGCGATCTTTGACGATGCCGCACGAGAGTTCCTCACCGAACTCGCCACCGAGGTACGCACCGAGATGAGCTAGCCATGCTCGGGCCAGCCCCGCCCCGACGAGAAGGGCCGCGACCCCTTGGCCGCGGCCCCCGTTCTCGCCCCTCAGGCGAAGGTTCCCTCGCGGACCTCGAACTGCCCGTTCCGCACCCCCGCGCAGAACGCCCGCCACTCGCCGGGCGTGAAGTAGAGGACGGCCCCGTGCGGGTTCTTCGAATCGCGAACCGCGATCGTGTTCAGCACCGCGACCTCCACACACTCCCCGACGGACCCGCTGAAGGTGCTCTTGCGCCAGCTCTTGCTCGCCATGATGTTTCCCTTCCACGGCCGGTCTTTCCGGCCGTGGCACCAGCATCGACGCCGTGGTTAGCCGAAAGGCTCGCGGAAACCTCGCCTTGGATGGTGGATTCGTATGACAAACCTCAACAAAAGTCCCCTGCTTGACGTTTCACTCCTCGGACGGGTCAAGGTTCACGTCCGCGGCGAACCGGTTGACCTGCCCCCCAAGTCCCAGCTGCTGCTGGCCTCCCTGATCGAGCTCCGGGGTGGGGCGCTCTCGGCCGCGCAGTTGACGGAACGGCTGAGCGAGGAAGGCCGGAGGAAGGCGGACCATCCGATCGGGCTGTTCTACAGCCATATGGACAAGCTGCGTACGAAGCTGCGTGTCGCGCATCCGGATGCGGGGGCTCTGATCCCGGACAACCACAAGCGGGAGGGCTATCGGCTGCTGGTTGGCCCAGAGGTGGCGGTCGACGCCTACCGGTTCGAGGATCTGGTGAAACTCGCCCAGGCCGCCACGGACAAGGGCGAGTTCGTCCGGATCGCCGAGCAAGCCCTGCGGCAGTGGGGCGAGATCCCCCAAGGGCTGCGCGGGGGTGAACCGCTGGCAGGACTGAACGGTCTGTGGGCAGCCGGGTACCGAGGCTCGCTCCAGCAGAGCTACCAGAACACCCTGATCGCCTGGCTGGAGGCCCGGACCGAGATGGGCCACCACGTGGAGCTGCTTCCCGCGCTCACCCAGCTTTCCAGCGAACCGGTGCCGAACGAGATCGTCGCCGGCCTGTACATGCAATCACTCAGCCGGGCCGGTGGCGCCGGTGACGCGATCCGCGCGTTCGAGCAGATCGAGGACCGCCTGACCGACCTCGGCCTGGTCCCCGCGCTCGAACTCCGACGCCTCAACCGTCAGCTCAAGACCCAAGGCGCCACCATCACCCTGGTCGATCAGTCGAAGGAGCGTTCCATGACCGAAAACGAATCCGAACAGCCTGCCGAGACGATCCAGCCGAAGATCGAGAAAGTGGACGCGCTCGCCACCGGGGAGCACGGCACCGCCATCAGGAACCAGTGGAACGTGCCCGGAACACACGCGCGGATCAACTACAGCGAAGGCTCCATGGAGGTCACCGAGACGCAGGCGGACGAGCAGTGAACGAGATCGACCCGCCCCCGAAGGAGCCGGACTCCGATGAGCCGCCGCGGCTTCAGGCGGAGAAGGGCGAACCCGCGCGGCCGCACGAGCAACTGGCGGAGGAGATCCGCGAGCGGCTGCTTCGCCTGGAAGGTCTGTCCCGGCTCTATCCGGAATCCGTCGGGGCGGCGGCCTTCGGCGACGGCACCGCGATCAAGAACCAGTTCAACATGCCCCAGGGCGGGCGGATCTATCACGCGGACGGCGACATCACCATCGGTTCGCCCGGCCACGAGCAGCGACCCGAGCCGATCCCGCTGACCGAGGACGAGCTTGCCCGTCTCGACCCGGAATACCTCGTCGTCACCGAAACCCTCACCACCCTGGCCGAGGCCATGCAACCCGGCCGGGTCCACGGGCTGGCCGGGCCGCTGGGCTCGGGCCGTACCACGCTCGCCCTGGCCGCGCTCGCCCGATTCGGAACCCGACCCCGCGTCGTCACCCTGCCCGGCGTCACCGACCCCCGGCGGCTCCGCCTCGCCGACGTGAAGGCCGAGACCGGTTACCTGATCGACGCCAGCGACGCCGACTGGACCAGGAGCAAGAACCAGGCGGTCTTCCAGCACCTGACCCACCTGGCCACCCAGGCCAAGTCCGCCTTCGTGGTGCTCCTGAGCGAGCGCGCCCACCTCACCCCCGTCCAGCGCTCGACCTACGTGGTGAGCCACGTCCCGCCCCACGCGATCCGCGTGTTCGAGCGCTGCCTGGCGTACGGGCTGCGCGACCAGAGCCGCTTCGAGGCCGACCGGCAGGCCAGGCGGCTGGCCGAGCACCAGCGCATCCGGGAGGAACTCGACAGCGATACCCGGCCGCGGGAGGCGTACGCGCTGGCCATGTCGGTCCTGAATCGGCTGCGCCAGGGCCGGGACCTGGACGAGGTGATCAACGAGGTCTGCGACGAGCGGCCGTCCCGGCTGCGCGAGCGCGCCCAGAGCCTGCTCGCCCCCGGCCCGGCCGCATCGGCAACGCAGGCCAAGGAGTCCATCTACCGCCGGAGTTTCGTGCTGGCCCTCGCCGTGCTGGACGGCAAGTCCATGGTCACGATCACCTCGGCCACGCTCCGGCTGGCCGAGAAGGTGGACGTCGAGCGGGATGGTCCGTTTGTGGAATCCACCTGGTCGCCGTTCGACGAGACCCTGTCCGGCTGGCTCGAGTACGCCCACGCCGAGGACGACCACCAGGACGAGGGCACCGAGCGGCGCATCCGGCTGCGCGTGCCCGCGCTGATCCCGATGATCCTCGATGTGGCCTGGCACAATCATCCGACCTTGCGCGAGCCGCTCACCGACTGGCTGTCCGACCTCACCGAGGACGAGGACACCCAGGTCAGGATCGCGGCCGCGCAGGCCATCGGCAAGCTCGCCGGCTACGACTACACGGCGATCGACGAGGAGTTCATCCAGCCGTGGGTGCGCGCCTACCGGGTGGCCGGTCACCGGCTGGCGGCGTGGGCGCTGGAGGCCGCCGCCCAGGAGGCCAGGTTCGCCCCCCGGGTGCGGAAGCGGCTGCAGGCGTGGGCTCGCGGCACGCTGCCGCAGCGGTCGGTGGCCGTGCGCGCCTACGCCACCTCGCTTGGGCTCCTGGACATCGGCGACACCCTGTCCGGCCTGCGCGGAATCGCCGCCACCGCCCGCGCCGACCTGCGCACCGAGGCCGCCCGCGCGATGGCGGAGCTCTCGCTCGGCGGGGCGCACCGCGAGATCGTCCGGGAGCTGGCCGACTGGGCCAGGGCCGGGAACACCGGCCTGCGCACGGCCGCCGTCGAGGCCATGCTCCGCCTCGCCGTGGCCACCCGCGATCACGAGCCGCACCGGCCGTTGCTGCTCGGCATGCTCGTTGAGGGCGAGGCCGTTGAGGGAGGGGCCAGGGTGCGCGCCGAGATCATGCAGTTATGGCGTAACGCGCTCGCCGACCAGGGCGGCCGGGCCTGGCCCGCCTTCGGCGCGTGGGCGCGGCACGCCGACACCGATCCGGGACTGGCTCCGCTCCTGGGCGACTTCGTCGCCGGACTCGGCGCCGACCCGAGGTTGCGCCGGGCGCTGCGCTTCTACCTCAGCTGGTGGCGGGACCGGGTGATCTCCACGGCCACCGCGAACACCTTCCTCGCCTACCTCGATCGGAGAAGTCCCTGATGTCCATGACGCGGCCTGAAAGGACCGGCTGGACCAGCGTCATCCGATCCTGGTTCCGGTCCACCCCCATTCTGGAATCGACCTCCACCCACGTGATCGATCCGCCGTTCGCCTTCGAGACGCCCGCGTTCAACGACAGCTTCCACTTCCCGGTGACGGTCCGGCTCCAGTGGCGCGCGACCGGCAACTGCCCGGCCGGCACGCTGTCCAGCGAGGTCAACCTCTGCCGGGAGCGGTTCCGCTACTTCGTGGAGGACACCATCCGCTTCTACGCCCGCGGGTTCGAGCCGCATCGGGCGGCGGACGCGGAGGCGATGGTCAACGAGAAGCTGAAGGGTGTCCGGGTCGTCGACCACGGGGTCCAGTTGGAGTGCACGGCGGTGATCCGGCTCCTGCCGCCGCTGCCGGTGGTCCAGCAGCAGCAACAGTTCCTGCACCAGCGGCTGGAACGCGAGGCCGACCATGAGGCGACCAAGCGGCAGATCGAGGCGATGACCGACCTGCGCCGGCGCTGGCGGGAGCTCCTGTCCGAGGGCCTGGACGACTGGATCACGCCGCACGCGGTCCGCCTCGCCGAGACCCCGACCGGGATCGCCGACGTGACCGACACCATGCTCGGCGAGCGGCGCAGCGAGGCCGAGGCGTTTCTCGGCATGGTCAAGCGGGTGGTCGACGCGCAGCAGGCCGCCAACGTCTTCGACTTCGTCGCGAGCAGCGAGACGGTCATGCGCAACACGCTGAAGATGATGGGACTCCCCGTGCCCGATCTTGTTCCCGGGTCGGTCTTCAGCGACCCGGACGATGCCAGTTAGGAGGATGTTGTGGCGATTGCACGAACCACCGGCTGGCTGTGCGGGCAGTGTGGCAACGACGCGGGCGAGCAGACCACCTGCCCCCACTGCGACGCGGTGCTGCTCGCGGCCGAGCTGCCCGTGCAGCGGCGGCGGGTTGCCCCGGCCGTTCCCTTCCTGGCGGTTCTCACGCTGATGGGAGTCCTCGTCGCCGTGATCTTGCTAAACGGCGACGAGACCCCCGTCACGACCGGTTCGCTGGTGAGCGAGATCAGCGAGACTCCCGTTCCGTCGCCGTCGCCGTCGATATCACCCTCTCCGCTGGACTTGTCCGCTGAGCAGGCCACGGCGATCGACGACCTGCTCACCAACAGCCAGGCCAGCCGGCTGGATCTGGGTGCGGCGATCGCCGGGGTGACCAGGTGCCAGTCCAGCGCGATCGGCGTCATCTCCGACATCACCGAGGCGCGCCGTGCCCAGCTGGAGTCGGCCCGGGACCTGCGGGTCGATTTCCTGTCCGAAGGCACGGCGCTCAAGGGGCATCTCGTCAGCGCGCTCGACTCCTCGTACCAGGCCGATGCCGCCTACCAGGCGGCGGCTGAGGAATTCCTCGCCGCCGGGTGTTCGGGCAGTCCCGCCTTCGGCGCAGGCAACTGGAACTCCGAGCGGGCAACCACGCACAAGACGCGATTCGTGGCGATCTGGAATCCGATCGCGTCGGGCTTCGGCCTGCCCACCCGGAAGGTGGGCGAGATCTGACCCTTACGGCTTGAGCATGATCTTGATGGCTCCGTCCTGCTTCTTCTGGAACATCTCGTAGGCGTGCGGGGCCTGGTCCAGGGGCAGCTGATGGGTGGTGAAGTCCATCACGCCCAGCGGGTCGGTTTCGTCGTTGACGAGCGGGAGCAGGGCGTCGGTCCAGCGCCGGACGTGGGCCTGGCCCATGCGTACGGTGATGCCCTTGTCGAACATCCGGAGCATGGGCAGCGGGTCGGCGGTGCCGGCGTACAGGCCGGAGATGGACAAGGTGCCGCCGCGGCGGACGATGTCGATGCCCATGGTGAGGGCGGCGAGGCGGTCGATGCCCGCGTTGGTCATCAGGGTGGCGGCGAGCTTGTCCGGGAGCAGGCCGGTGATCGTCTGGGCGAACTTGGCGGCCGGAGAGCCGTGGGCCTCCATGCCGACGGCGTCGATGACGGCGTCGGTGCCCCGGCCGCCGGTGAACTCGCGTACGGCGTCAGCGACGTGGTGGGTCTCGCTGGCGTCGATCATCTCGGCGCCGTGGCGGCGGGCCATGGCCAGGCGTTCCATCACGCCGTCCACGGCGATGACGCGGTAGCCGAGGTGGCGGGCGATCCTGGCCGACATCTGGCCGATCGGGCCGAGGCCGAGGACGGTGACGCTGCCTCCGTCCGGGATGTTGGCGTACTGCACAGCCTGCCAGGCGGTGGGCAGGACGTCGGAGAGGTAGAGGTAACGCTCGTCGGGAGGGCCGTCGGGCACCTTGATCGGGCCGAACTGGGCCTGCGGGACGCGCAGGTATTCGGCCTGGCCGCCGGGGACCTGGCCGTAGAGCTTGGTGTAGCCGAACAGGGCGGCGCCGGTGCCGTACTCGGGGCTCTGGGTGGTCTCGCACTGGGCGTACAGGCGGTTGTCGCACATCACGCAGTGCCCGCACGAGATGTTGAACGGGATGACCACCCGGTCGCCGGGTCTGAGGTTGGTGACCTCGGAGCCGACCTCTTCCACGATGCCCATGGCCTCGTGGCCGAGGATGTCGCCTTCGGCCAGGAACGGGCCGAGCACCTCGTAGAGGTGCAGGTCGGAGCCGCAGATCCCGGTTGAGGTGATCTTGATGATCGCGTCGTTGGGTTCCTTGATCGCCGGGTCCGGGACTTCGTCGACGCGGACGTCGCGCTTTCCGTGCCAGGTGAGAGCCTTCACGTCTCCTCCTCGGTTCGCTCTGGCGTGCTCAGGACTTGCCCATCGCGGCCCGGATGGCGTCTCGGGTGCGGTCCATGATGGCGGTCGGCGGGCCAAGCAGCACGTTCTTGGTGGCGGACTCGACGCCCGGGTGGGGGCGGGTCGGGGCCAGGGCCTCGGCGGCCTTCACGCCCGCGGTCATCGCGCGCAGCTGCGGGCCGCTGGCCTTCTCGCGCAGCTTGGCGAACTCGAACTTCTCCTCGGCTTCGGCGTGGGCGAGCACGTCGGTGCGGAGCTCGTCGAAGTATTTGAGGAAGTCGGGGTGGTCGGTGCCCATGTCGTCGAGGCGGCTCAGCAGCTCCTTCGCCGAGTTCTCCTCCTGGAGCCGCTGGTCCACCACCTTGTCGCCGCCGGCGATGGCCTTGCGGGCGTACGGGTGGACGAGCTCCTCCTCGGCGGTTTCGTGGATGGCGAGCAGGCGGACGAGATGGTGGAAGACATCCTGCTGGCCGGTGCCCTTGGTGGTGACGACTTCCTCGAACAGCTCCCGGATCTCGTCGTGCTGGCGCATGAGAAACGTGATGACGTCCATGTCTGTGTCCTTCATGACCCTTCTTCCTTATTCGCTGCTTGCGCTACTTTCGCTGCTTTCGCGTTATTTGCGGTTAAGGGTCACGCATGCCCAGGTATGTCGGGTCGAACCGGGTGGGCGCGCTCCCACGCCCGAATTGGGTACGCGTTTGGGGAAGTTTGGGGGAGAGCGCAACGTCCGGTGGGTGTGGCTTGGGGATCAACGAGAGGTCGCGACGAGCTTGGCCAGGTCGAGGTAGTCGCCGCTGATCTCGGCCAGCCAGGGGTCGTGGATGTAGTCGAACGTGCCGGTATCGGTGTCGAGCAGGGCGATGCTGCCGGGGGCGACCTGTTGCTGCGGGTTGACCGGGTTGGGGTCCCAACGGGTGATCTTGGGTGGGACCAGTTGGGCGAGGGCGTACGAGATGGTCCGGCCATAGTGGCGGTGGCCGTTCTCGTGGTGGTAGTGGCCGCTGACGTGCAGGCGGGGTTGTAAATGCTCGATGAGCTTGGTCAGTTTCGCGGATCCTTGGACGTGGCCGTGGACGTTGCGCGACATGCCGTATGGGCCTTCGTGGGTGATCAGGATGTCTACGCTGCCGGGTTCGGCGGTGAGGAAGTAGGCGTAGGCGTCGGGGTCGAAGTCCATTTTGCCGGGCACGTCGACCATGCCGAGGAAGCCGACGCGCTGACCGGCGAGGTCCAGGACCTGGCCGCAGGCGACATGGTGGTAGGCGGCGAGCGGATCCACGGGGGTCACGCCGGCGGCGGACGCCTGGTGCAGGGTGGCGAGCCACTCGTGGTCTTCGTGGTTGCCGCTCACGAACAGGAATGGCGGGAGTTCCGCGAGCGCGAGCCGCACTCCCGCGGCGAGGTGTGGTGAGGGGTCGAGCAGGCGGAAGAAATCGCCCTGGGCTGGGGCGTTCGCGCCGAAGCGGCGGCTGGGTTCGTCCCAGCGTTCGGGCGAGGGGAACGCGCCCAGGTCGCCGACCTGGATCAACGCGTCGAGGGTGATTCCCCGCCGGTTCTGGAGCATGACCGCCGCGCCCAGCGCGTGCAGCACATAGCCATGGACATCACCAAAGAATGCGACCTTCATCGCATGTCCTCCTACGTTCGAGGACCCGGCGACGCAGGAGTGGCGCAACGATACGGCGTCAGCCACCGGTTCCCGCCCGGTAGCTCACGTCCAACCGCTCCACCGCTCCTCGGCGGCCAGGCCTGATCTTCTTGATGCTTTGCGATCAGTCTACGCCTTGATGTACGGACGAGAAATTCCGCGCTAATCGGAGGTGAATTGACGGGCAATGGAGGATTCGGTGGCTGACTGTCGCGGGATGGTCGGCGCGTATTATTGGGTGGCCGATCGAGTGGTTTATTGAAGAGGTGGCTCTTGCCCAGTGCCGAACCCCGTGACCTGGGTGACTATCGGCTGACCAGCCGGATCGGGAGCGGCGGGCAGGGCGAAGTCCATCGGGCCACCGCGCCGTCGGGGGCCGAGGTCGCGGTCAAGATATTGCATGCGACGCTTTCCGAGGACGACGGCGCGCGCCGCCGATTCTTCCGGGAAGTGGAACTCGCGCGGCGGGTGGCGCCTTTCTGCACGGCGCGGGTCCTGGATGTGGGCGTCCATGACAATCAGCCGTACATTGTCAGCGAATTCGTGCCTGGCGCGTCGTTGCATCATGTCGTACGGCAGGAGGGGCCGCGCACGGGCGGAGGGCTTGAGCGGCTTGCCGTGGCTACCGCGACCGCGCTGGCCGCTATTCATCGGGCCGGGGTCGTGCATCGGGACTTCAAGCCGAGCAATGTCATCATGGGCCCGGAAGGGCCGGTGGTCATTGACTTCGGCATCTCGCGGGCGCTTGACCACACGGTCACGCACACGGGGTCGATGGGGACGCCCGGCTACATGGCGCCCGAACAGGTCGCGTCCGGCGAGGTGGGTCCGGCCGCCGACGTCTTCAGCTGGGGCGCCACGATGGTGTACGCGGCGAGCGGCCGTCCGGCCTTCCAGGGCGACTCGGTCCCGGTGGTCCTGCACGCCCTCCTGTACGGCACCCCAGACACGTCCGGCGTCCCCGACAGCCTGCGCCCATTAATCACGAAATGTCTGGATAAATCACCCGAGAACCGGCCTACGGCGGCTGACCTCGTCAGAACTTTGACTGGCGATGACACTCCTGCCCCTTCCGCGAGCGCTGCGCCTCTCCCGAGCATCGCTCCGGTCGCGGGTGCTGCTTCTTTCCCGGGTGCCGCTCCGGTCGCAGGCCCCGCACCCGTCGTAAATGCCCCGCCCGATATTCCATCTCGTTCGACCGCGAACCTTCCCCCCACGGATCGACTTTCCACCAACCCTTCCGCCACGGATCGGCCTTTCGCGGATCTCCCCTCCACGCGCCTTGCGTCCATGGACCCTCCGTCCACAGATCTCGCGTCGCCGTATGCTTCGTCCGGGCAGCCCGCGAATGGCCTCCCGTACACCCAGCCGGTCCGTAAATCCCGGCGCACCCCGATCCTGCTCGTCTTGGGCAGCATTCTCGTGGTCGCCGCCGTGCTGACAGCCGTCACCCTGTGGCCGCGGAACAGCACCCCCACAAACCAAGCCCGCACCAGCACAACCCTCAAACCCTCCTCCACATTCGGCACCCCTGTCGGAGACCCCATCCGCGTCCACACCGACGACGTCCGCTCGATCGCGATCGGCCAACTCGACGGCCCCATCTCCGTGAGCGGCTCCGACGACAACACCGCCCGCGTCGTCGACCTGATCCAAGGGGTGGAACTCACCCCCACCCTCACCGGCCACACCAAATGGGTCCGCTCCGTCGCCATCGGCACCCTCAACAACGAACCGATCGCCCTCACCGGCAGCGACGACGGCACCGCCCTGGTCTGGAATCTCAACACCCGCCGGCGCACCGGCTCACCCATCGCCGGAAACCCCGGCGGCATCAAAGCCGTCGCCCTAGGCGACCTCGACGGCACCCCCATCGCCATCACCGCCGGAGTCGACAAAACCGCCCGAATCTGGAACCTCCGCACCCGCGAACAGATCGGCGCCCCCCTCACCGGCCATACCGACACCGTCTGGTCCGTTGCCCTGACCACGCTCGACAACACCCCGATCGCGGTCACCACCAGCGACGACAGCACGGTACGCCTCTGGGATCTCCGTACCAGAAAACAAATCGGCGCCCCCATAACCGGACATCAAGGATGGGTACGCTCCGTCGCCGTAGCCGAACTCGACGGCAAGCCCATCGCCCTCACCGGCGGCGAAGACAACACCGCCAGAATCTGGGACCTCACCACCCAAACCCAACTCGGCGCCCCCCTCACCGGCCACACCAGCTGGATCTGGTCGGTAGCCCTCACCAAAATCGGCGACAACGTCATCGCCCTCACCGGCAGCGAAGACAACACCGCCCGCGCCTGGGACCTCTCCACCCGAAAGCTACTCGGCCCCCCACTAACCGGCCACACCGACTGCATCTGGTCCGTCACCTTCGCCGAACTCAACGGCAAACCCATCGCCGTCACCGGCAGCAAAGACGAAACAATCAGACTCTGGAACCTCACCTAGAACACTTTCAGAATGCCGCTGCCGCCGCACTTGGCACCGGTTACTTGAGGCCGTCTCCGCATCACGGCAAAACTGGACGTCCCAAATCTTTAAAGTGCGGTGGTTGAGGTATTTCCTCACCGCGCATTAGTGTGAAAAGCGGAGGAAATCGAATATGAGTGACCTTCGCGCAACAATTGGCTGCGCCGTAGTCGTCACTGCCGCGCTGTGCCCGGTCAGCAGTTCGGAGGCTTCAACCGACTCCACGTCGGCCAAGGTCATCACCTCGATGACGGCGGCTCCGGGCGCCGATCCACCGTCGCCGTACCAAGAGGGCTACGCGGAAGGCACACGCAACGGCATGGCGGCCGCTGAGCAGGATGCTTGGCAACGTTGCCAGTTCGACGTGAACAAGGGATACGCCCTGGCTTACGCGGATAAGGAGGGTGCTTGGTGGGTGGGGTACAGAGCAGGCTACGGCTCTGGATACTCCCAGGGATACGAGACCTCTTCTAAGAAACACTGCGTCCCATGAGGTCGGCGCGGCACTCGTAGGGACGGTGAAGATTTACGAACGCCGTCACGACAGAACCAGGCACGTTCTTAGTTAGTGCCCCCCGCAGCACGCCTGCACATCAAGAATCTCAAACGGCACCAGCCCTACCGACCCATCCGGCAGCAATCCCGGCGTCGCGGCGAGGGTCAGCACTCCGCTTTTCCGTTCCGGCCGCAGATACCCGCGCGTATCCAGCACGACCTCCGGTCCGGCCGGGGACGGCGACGCCAGCACAGACACCTGCTCGATGGCCGACCGCTCGACCAACTCCGCCACCGTCAGCACACCACCTATTCCAGCGGATCCGGCGAAAACCACGGCTCGCCCGCCTCCGGCCTCAAATTCGGCCACCGCTTGCGACGCCCCTGCCGCCAGTTCTTCCGGCCCGGTACGCCTGTCGCCCCACGCAACGCCGTACTCCGCCAACTGCTCGGGCTGGACATCAGGTTCCACGACGAGGGTGACCGCCACATGGGGGCGGCCGGTGCGCACGAAGTGCGTACAGGCCAGCGTCGGCGGCCCGAGCATCGTCACCAGGTCGTGGATCAGATGCTCGGCCGCCGCGACGTCGGGGGTGCCCGCGTCGATTCCCAGGATGGTCATCCGCGCGGACGCACCCAGAGCGGGTTGCTGTAGAACCACAGGTCAAGCCACGGGTCGGCGTCGCCGAGCACGTCCATCTGGGGCCCGGCCGGGTCCACGCCCGCACCGAGCAGGCCGACCGCGGAGCGTTTGCCGTCCGTGCCGCGCACCCGCAGGTAGATCGGCCGATCGACCGGCCCGATCCCGTACACGAACCGGACGGATCCCTTCGCCCCCGCCGTGACCTCGAAGGACTTGACGACCTTCGTGCTCGGCGTGGTGAACACGTCGGGATCGGCGGCCGGTCCGGTGACGTCGCCCTGGATGACGTCCACCCGGGCCAGCACCGGCACGAACTGCGCCCAGTTCGGCTCGGCGGCCAGATCGATCTCGATGACCAGCTCGACCGGCGTGCCCTTGCGGACCGCCAGCGTGTCGCCGAGCGTGATGCCCGAATCCCGGCTCCCGGCGACGCGGGCGCGCACGTTCAGGCCCCTGATGAGGTTGCCGTGGTCGACCCAGACCCGGCCCGCGCGCAGGCCGCGCATGACGGCGGCGTAGGAGAAGTCCTCGGCGCCGACGTTGGTGCGGCTGTAGAAGCCCGGCCAGAAGTCACCCGCCGTGACCTGCGTGGGCTGCCCGTAGACGGGGTCGTTGTAGCGCCCGTTGGCCTCGAAGTCGCTGTTCGGGCCGCGCTGCGCGGTGTCCCCGTACACCTGGTGCGAGTCCGAGTTCGCGCTGATCCACCATGGTTTGCCCTCAGCGAGCAAGCTGTCCCAGAGCCCGCCGACGGTGGACGTCATCCAGTCGAAACCGCCGAACGTACGGTAGCTCTCGACCGGATACGCCGGGAATGAGGCCGCGCTCGGGCTGCCGCTGTAGAAGCCACGCCCGCTGCCCGGCCCGAGCGGCGCCTTGATCCCCGCGGCCTGGTGGCCGGGCGCGCCCTCGAAACCGACCGCGATCGACGGGTCCGAGTCCCGCCAGGCGCGGATCTCGTGCGGCGAGTCGACGCCCCGCCGCGCCGGGTGGTTGGCGAAGAACAGCGCGTCCGGAACGCGCCGCCGCCGCACCTGCTCACCCAGGAACGCGATCCCCGCCACGGCCAGCGCCTCATTGGCCGGCGTGCTGTCGTTGGCGCTCTTGACCGAACCGTCGTAGGAGTTCTCGAACTCCTTCAGCACCGCGACCTCGTTGCGCCCCGGGTGCACGAAAACGGTGGCATGCTCAGCGGCCGGAATGTTCCACTCCAGCCCCTGAAAAATCAGCACATCCTCGTACGCCTCACGCGCCTGGACGATGTCCGGATTCACCTTCTCCACACCGATCCTGGCGTGCGCCGCGCCACCATGGTCGGTGATGACCATCCAGTCCAGACCGTACGCGTTGGCGTGCCGCACGTGGTCGACCACGCGGTAGAGCGCGTCACTGCTGTGCTGGGTGTGAATGTGGTGATCGCCCGCCAGCCATTGGTACCCGTGCCGCGGCTCCCGCCCCGGATGCCGAGGCGTCGCCGCCGCGGCCGGACTCGCCACCGCCCCCGCCGCCATCGCCGCCGCACCGAGCAACCCCGCCCGCCGCATCAGCGACCGCCGGTTCAACTCACCCGGCTCCAGTTCCCGCTCCGGCACGGACAGGTCGCCCGCGTGATCGTGATGGTGCTCGTGCTGGTCATGATGGTGGTGACTGTGGCCCATTGTCGCCTCCGTATCCGTCTGGTACGGAACAGACCATGGGCCACCCGTGAGAACACCCGGTGACACCGATCAATCCAACGAGTGAAGCGTCACCACCCGAACCACCCGATTCCCGACACCATCACTCGCCTACACGCATAAACCAGCACCGACTCGTAGTCCCGCCGTGGCTGCCCTTATCTCCGTCGTCTCGGTGCCGGGGCTACCCAGTGATCTGTTTGAAGGCCCCCTCGAACTTCGTCCCGTCCGGCTACGTTGGCCACGTGCTGATTAGCTACGCCGAGATCCGGGATCGGATATACGAACTCGCCCGGCAGCACGACTTGCGGGTCGATTGGGCGGAGACGACTCGGTCGGCTCGCCTAGTCTTGCTCCACGACCGCGATCAGATCGTGGTCGGCCGGGCCTCGGTGCCGGTACGGCCGGTAACGGCTCGTGCCGTATTGGAGCTCCAGCGCGCGCTTGAGCATCTGTTCGGAAAGGAGTGGCTCAAATGACCACGACCACCGCCACCCACCGGCTTACCTTTCACATCACCCGCGAAGAAGACCTGCAGACCGGCGCACTGGTCTGGGTCGCCGCCCCGGTCGACCACACCATCGGATGCGTGGCAGGCGAGACCCTCGCTGACCTGTATGCCGAGGTCGAGCAGTTCAAGCACTTCGTCCTGGACCTGCCCGAGGAGACGCCCATCGTGGTGGAGTATGTCTACGCGCTGCCCGGAGTGCAGGAGGCGCTGGAGTCCCTGGCCTCTCAGCTGACCGAGGCAGGGATCTCACAGGCCGATCGAGCCGAACTCCTGCGTCATATCTCCGCTGCCTGACGTGCTCACCACGCCTTTCGTCCTCGTGGAACGTCAGTGATTCTCCGCAGTCGCCGGTGGCCATTGGTTTCCCCAGGAGATGTCGCGGGCGTGCTGGTAGAGGTCGCGCTGGCGTTTGGAGACGATGGCGTCGGTCAGGCCGTGTTCGTCTGTGCACAGGCGCATGGAGACCATTCCCTTGCGTTGGGTGGGATGGCGTAGGACCCGGTTGGTCGCCCGCGGCCAGGGGTGGCGGGAGGCGGCGACATAGGAGAACTTCTCGTCTTCGAAGCTGAGGGTGCCTACCTTGATCTGCCGGTGCAGGGCGGTGCGGTTCAGCCGTACCGAGAAATGGCACCAGTCCCGGCCGCGGGGGATCGGGCAGGCGTGGTCATGCGGGCAAGGAGCCACCACTGACAGACCATGATTTATCAGCACATCGCGGGCGGCGAGGATCCTGCCGTATCCCGCCGGAGTGCCAGGCTCGATCAACACGACCATCTCGGCGTCCGCGGCCAACGACCCGACGACGCTCTCCTGCACAGCGGAGGGCAACTCGCCCAGCACGTACGACATGGTGACCAGATCCGCCACAGGTTTATCCACAGCCTTGTGGATAACTCCACGCCTCCACTGACCCCTACGCACAGCCGAACTCTCCGACCGTTTCGCCAGCCATTCACCCATGGCGATCGCCTTGGGCGACTGCTCCAGAACCGTCACCTTCTCAAGCGACTCCCAGACACGCGCCGCCGCCCACACCGAGGCCCCGGTCCCACCACCGACATCCACATGGGAACGCGGCAAGAAGCCCGGCGCCAACTCCGCCGTATGACGCAAAGCCGCCGACACCGCCGCGAACGTCGCAGGCATCCGATACCCGGCATACGCCGCAACATCGATCTCCGAGTCGAGGATGACCTCAGCGGGAGCAACCCCATCCCGATACTGCCTCATCAAATCCTGCACGGATCGCGCCATATCAGCGGGAGCGAATCTCCTGAGCGCGGCATCGAGTGCGTCGTTGAGATCGCCCGGCAGACTAGCCGTGACGGCCATAACGTAGTGCTCCAAGTTCCAGTCCATCAGCACCTGGCGCCCGCCGTCGGCCATGCGCCAATTCAGTGTAGTGCCGGACCCACGCCGGTCCGAGGAGCTCCGTTGCCGGATCGGCTGTTCACCAAGATACGATCCCGAGCTCCGCCAGGAACTCCCACACCTCGGTGGACGGGATGCGGTCAAGCACCCGGCAGTCTTTCGCGTGGCCACTCTTGGCTGTGCATATCAAACTCGGGCAGTTGGCGATCAGCATCTTCGCCCGCT
Organism: Acrocarpospora sp. B8E8; assembly: GCF_039871605.1. Taxonomy (NCBI): domain Bacteria; kingdom Bacillati; phylum Actinomycetota; class Actinomycetes; order Streptosporangiales; family Streptosporangiaceae; genus Acrocarpospora; species Acrocarpospora sp. B8E8. Next base: position 114,860 of record NZ_JBDPLV010000034.1, read on the forward strand.
TGGCGGCTGCCGCCTCTTGCCCATTCAGCGCCCGCTGGTGAGGTGTTGCAAGGCTCTTGCCGAAGTCACGGAACGCCTGATGAGCCGCGCGCAGCTTATCCTGAACGTTTTTCGACGTTTGGCCACCAGACACGCCAGACACAAAGTGCAGCAGGAGCCAAAGTTCGAAACACGGGTTGGAGAAGGCGGTTCGCACACCCGCGGATTCCGCTCGCCCGTACGACTCCTCAAGACGACTATGTTCGTCTCTGTCAAGAACGCCCATACCTGCTCGCGTTGCGGATCGTCGAGTTCGTCGAGCTCCGCAATCGCACGGTTCACCACATCGTGTGGCTTCAGCCCATTGCGCTCCCAGACGACCTTGATCTCAAACGTACGTGGATCGCCGGCGAACCTGTCCACCAGGTATTCCAGGTAGTCGCGCTCGGTGTTCTCGCCCTCGACAACGGCATAGATCACCCGGCGTTGTCGGCCCTCGGAGACGGCACGGGGAATTCGCGCAGCGCCACTCGGCGGGCCTTTCCTCCTGACTTTGCTCACAGGTTGGCTCCAGGAGACTGCTTCTCGATCTCCACCGCTATACCGCCGAGCCCGATGCGGGGCACTCCGCCGTACCGGCCGCGTAGGTAGCCACGTTCCAGGCTCTCGTCAGCGCGTACACCGACGTCGGTGAGTGGGTAGAGCTCGGACTCACCTGATTTGCGTTTCTCGGTGATCCACACATGTTCGCGGTCGAGTGGGCGCTCGACATGGGCTTTGCTCAGCAGTGTCGCGTCATGCCCGGTGAATATGAGCTGCGCCCCTCGTGGATTGGCGACCGGGTCCTCGAAGAGGCGGATCACCTCGGCCACCAACACGGGATGCAGGCTGGAGTCCAGTTCGTCTACGAGCAATACGGCGCCCTCATCGAGGGCCTTGAGTAGCGGTCCCAGGAAGGCGAACCAGGCGAGTGTGCCGAATGACTCCTGCTGGCCCAGGTCGAAGGGCACCGGGCCGTCCTTGCCGTGATGTGTCAAAGAGACCTCGGGCAGTTCCTCGCCTCGATCCTCGACCACTACACCAGCCACGCCCAGGTCGGCCACCGACAACAATCCTTCGACGCGTTCGCGGAAGGCGGGCTTGAGAAGCTCCCAGCGCGTGTACGCGTCACGTTGGCGCAGATCGTCATCTGGGCTGACCAGCCAAAGATTGGCTTTGAACCAGTCGTGCAAGGGCACCAACTGTTTCATCTGGAAAGATCCGGCGGCGGTGAGGAAGAGGGCGTTGGGCCGGGTGTATTCGATCACGGGCTTCTTGGCGCCCTTGAGGCGATCGCTCGGGAAACGATATTCCTCCTCGCCCCGTTCCGGCCGCTCGGCGTCTCGATCAAACCAGACTTGCCGCCGACGACTCCCCTCCGGGAAGACGTGGAGCCACTCCGTCTCCACTCGCTGGTCGGACACCTCAAACCCATAGACGTAGCGGTCGCCTCGAATGACCACGTCTACTTCGAACAGGGACGCTTCCTGGGTAGCTTCGCGGTCGAGCACGAAGGGCCGCCTCGGCACGCCCCTGAGCCTTGCCCAGTCAGCCACGGAATCGAGAACGGCGTGGCGCATCCAGCGCATCGCCGCGAGCACGTTCGTCTTCCCGGACGCGTTGGCGCCGAAGACCGCGGCCACGGGGGAGACCCGCAGGCCATCGAGAGCTCGCGCGGCCCGGTCAGCTCCATCCGGAGCGAGCAGCGACAGCTCGAACTCTCGGCGAAACGACAGAACGTTCGCTGCTCGGAATCCCACCAGCACGTCGAGCCTCCGTACGGAGATGAGGAATCCTTCCGTATCCTACGCCCTGATTTGTAGAAAACCCGCACGATGAGACTCAGAATCCGGTCGCTATTCGACGATCTGGGCGTTCACGCGTTCGATGAGGCCGTCCCGGATGGTGTAGACGTGCTGGACCATCTGGTCGGCCAGAGTTTCGCCCGCGTGGTTTCGGATTACCTGATGTACGTCGGTGATGATGCGGCCGTGGGGGTCGAGCGTGAATCCTTGGGGGTTCGAAGTGGGGATCGCGTGTCGAACCGGCGGAGCCAGTAGGTGCGGATCTGGTGGGGGCCGTCGAAACGGTCACTGCGATGCATCGGTTTCTCCTTGCGTGGTGTAGGCGTAGCCGTCGGCGCGTTGCAGCAGGCGGAGGTGCCGGTGGTGAATGCCCTGGACGGTGCCAAGGGCGGTGGTGATGTTGAAGCTGCCGGTCGTCCGAACGGCGACGCGGCCGGTGTACGTGCCCGCCTTCTTGCCGCCGGGGACCACGGCGCGGACCAGGTCGCCGGTGGCGTAGCCGAACAACCGCTTGGCCCGTGGCATGCGCAGCCGGGGAAAGCCGTGCCGGTCGGTGCGGGTGCGGGTGTAGGCGCCACGCCCGGCGCACCCGGCGACCAGCACGACCGCCACCAGTTCGGTGACGGTGCCGAGCTTGCCCACCGCCAGCGCGTCCAGCGTGTGCGTCTTGGACAGGCCGCACCGGGTGCGGTTCCACTTGGTGCGCCCGCCGGATGCGGTGTGCGTGGGCCAGGAGGCGTCCAGCGCCCGCCACAGCGCCCACCGGGTGGCGTTCACCGCGGCGGCGTCCCGCAGCGGCGTCTTCGCCCGGCGCAGGATCTCCACGGCCCGCTTCGGCGCGAACTCCTCCACGGGCCGGTTCCCTTTGGCCCGGTTACACGGGATGCAGGCCAGGACCAGGTTCGACACCCGGTCCGAGCCACCCTTTGAGCGGGGGTTGACGTGGTCGATGTTCAGCGGCACCACGGTGGTGCCGCAGTAGACGCAGGCACGGCCGAACTTGGCGAGGAGGTACTCGCGCACCTCGACGCCGTGCAGGGTGCCGCGCTGGTACTCGGCGCCTTCCAGAGGGCGGCCGGCGGTGATGGCGTGGGTGTCGAACGCGACGCGTTCCACGTGCACCGCCGTGACGGGAGCCCACCGGGTGAGCCGGTCGACCCAGGAGACGGTGGTGCCGACCCGGTGCCGCAGCGACGGCGCCAGCCAGCCCTTGGGGCGGGTCCGGTTGAGGAAGCGGGGGGCGCGGTAGCGCAGGTTCCGGGTACGGCGTCCGCGCCGGTAGGCGGCCCGCTGCTCCAGCTTCTTACGAATCTGCGCGCCGCGGTGGTCGAGCTGCACGGCGTACCGGCCGCGCCGCTCGCCCGCCTGGGCGGTGAACACCGCGATCCCGGTGTGCTTGCTGCCGGGGTCGACGCCCAGCTCGACGCCGTTCACCTGCGAGTCGGCGATCGTGCGGTCTTTCAGGCGGATCACGAACGGGGTGTGCCGGGCCACCACCGCTCTCCCGGCCTTCAGCAGCCTGCGCGCCCTGGCGGGCGTGGTGGGCTGTAACGGGGTGCCGCGCTTGTCGAGCACGAACACGAACGGGTGCCGCTCACGCGGCCTCTCCCCGGCCCTTGCGGGCTCGGGAGTGACGCCACCGGTGGCAGGTGAGCCGCCGGTGGTCTCCCCTCGACCATGTCCCGCACCGGATGCCGTAACACGGCGTCCGAGCCCCGTTTCGTCCCTGATCCCAGGGTTGTCTGCTGACTCGAATTCGAGAGCGAGCTGCTGAGGAAGCACAGCCCGGTCGGTCTTCCGTCCTGCACGGAACGTAGCCATCAAGGTCACCTCCTGTCGGTGATGGCTGGGTCTGGTAACACACGGGCCTTCAGCCACGCGGGCTGAAAGCCCCCGCCTTCAGGCGGGGGATCCGGTTACGTCGGGCCAGTCGACTTCGGGGCTCATGATCGCCAGGAGTTCGTCGATGTTTCGGCTGTTGAACGCGGTGTACATGCGTTGGAGTAATTCGGTGGGTCAACCCAGTCGGTCGATATCGAAACCAGGGGCGACAATTGCGGGCAGCTGCGCTTCGCGCAGCAGGATAGCCAGGTGACACAAGGCCGAGCCGCCGTCGAAGACCATTCCCGCGATGTCGTCGATGACCTGCGACAAGATCACATAAGGGCGGCTGGCGTACAGGATCGGTTTGGTGGGCAGGTTCGCGATGCGGGCTCGCAAGGCAGTGATGGTCTCGTCGTCGGGGACGTTGGCGGTGTGGCCGATGCTGACGATGGGCGCGATGGACAGGCGCTCCAAGGCGGGGCCGTCGGCGACGGCCAGCACCGGACCTTGTGCCCGGCCCGCGGAAAGGACTCGGCCGCCGATGGCCGTCTTGGGGGCGGCGCAGGTCGCGGTGAGGGAATAGTCGACTAGGTGCGGTTGGCCGTGATCGGTGAGCACCCACTCTAGGCAGGCTCCCGGATGGATGCGGTTGACCCGGTTGGTGAATGAGTCCTTCGTGCCCCGGGGTGACGCCGCTGCGGCGTGAAAAGGGGAGGCTGTCCCGCCGTACTCCGGATCGTGATGCGCGGGCGGTGGCCTGATCGGCAAGGCTGTGGGCGGCGAGGTCGTT